>NZ_LIQY01000080.1 GCF_001418495.1 Streptomyces pathocidini
TTCAACTCGCACGCCATCGAGAGCCAACTGCACCGCGTCGAAGGCCTGTCCGAGCACTTCCTCTACGTCAACGACGACGTGTTCCTGGGCCAGCCGCTGCGGGCCAACCACTTCTTCCAGAGCAACGGCGCGGCGCACTTCTTCCGTTCGCCGACCGCGGTCCCGCCCAGCCCGTTGGCCCAGGACGACGAGGGCTACATCGCGGCCGGGAAGAACAACCGCGAACTGCTGCGCGCGGCCTTCGGCCGGGTCGCGACCCACGGCTTCGTACACGCCCCGCACCCGCTGCGGCGCAGCGTCCTGGAGGAGATCGCCGAACGGTTCCCGGACGAGATCGCGGCCACGGCCGGCAACCGGTTCCGCGCGCCGACGGACCTGTCGGTCACGTCCTCGCTGCACCACCACTACGGCTACCTCACGGGCCGCTCGGTCCCGTCGACCATCTCCTGCGCATACGTCAACGCGGGCCGCTACGACCACCACACCGTGCTCAGCAGGCTGCTGGCCGCCCGCAACCGCAACGTGTTCTGCATCGGCGACTCGGCGGACGGCGAGGTGCCCGCGACCGAACAGGACCGCGTGATCAGGGCGTTCCTCGCGGGCTACTTCCCGGTCCGCTCCCCCTTCGAGAAGCCGTAGCCGGAAACACGCAGGGCGGCCGCTTCCGATCCGGAAGCGGCCGCCCTCTGTCCGTGCCCGGCGCCTACTGGTGCGTGCGCAGCAGCTGCCGCATCGTGCGCATGGCGACCGAGAGGTTGGCCAGGTCGAAGGACTCCGAGCCCTGGATCTCGTCCAGCGTGGCCCGCGCGCGGCCCAGGAGCGGCGCGTTCTTCGCCTCCCAGGAGGTGAAGCGCTCCTCCGGCGTCGCGCCCCCGTCGGCCGACGCCAGGATGTCGGCGGTCAGGGCCGCGTGCGCGGCGAACAGGTCCTCGCGGATCGCGGCGCGCGCCATCGACTGCCAGCGGTCGGCCCGCGGCAGCTCGATGATGCGGTCCATCAGCCGGCTGATGGACAGCCGGTCGGCGAGGTCGTAGTACACCTCGGCGACCTCCAGCGGCGCCTTCCCGGTCCGGTCCGCGATCGCCACCACGTCGAGCGCGGGGAACGCCGAGGAGAACCCGGCAACCCGCTGCGCCAGCTCCGCGGGCACCCCGGCCTCGACCAGCTCGTCATGGATGTTCTCGTACCACTCCAGGTCGGGCCCCTTGAGCAGCTTCGGCAGCTGCCCCCAGACCTCGGCCACCCGATCGCCGAAGAACGCGACGCTCTCGGCGAGTTGCAGCGGCTGCGGCCGGTTGCCCAGCAGCCAGCGCGTCGCGCGCTCGACCAGCCGCCGCGAGTGCAGCCGGATCCGGGTCTGCACGGCGGCCGGGACCCTGTTGTCGAGCGACTCGACCTCGTCCCACACCCAGCCGAGCTTGAAGATCGCGCGGGCGGCGGTGTGCGCGCGCACGATCTCCTCGGTGGAGGCCCCGGTCTCCTCCCGCATCCGGTGCAGGAAGGTCGTACCCGAGCTGTTGATCGTGTCGTTGACGAGGACCGTCGTCACGATCTCCCGGCGCAGCGCGTGGTTGTCGATGTGCTCGACGAACCGCTCGTTGAGCGCCCTGGGGAAGTACGCGTGGAGCAGCTGCTCCAGGTACGGGTCATCCGGCAGCTCGGTGGTGATCAGCTCCTCGGCGACCGTGATCTTCAAGTAGGCGAGGAGGACGGCCAGTTCGGGCTGGGTCAGCCCGCGCCCAGCGCTCAGCCGCTCGCGGATCTGCCGGTCGGCGGGCAGGAACTCCAGCCCCCGGTCCAGCCGCCCATCGTGCTCCAGCCGCCGGATGAACCGCTGGTGGGCGTGGAGCAGGCTGGGCGCCTGGGCCACCGCGTTGGCCAGGGCGACGTTCTGCGCGTAGTTGTTGCGCAGCACGAGCGCGCCGACCTCGTCGGTCATCTCGGCGAGCAGCTTGTTGCGCTGCTTGACGGTCATGTCGCCGTCCTCGACGACCTTGTTGAGCAGGATCTTGATGTTCACCTCGTGGTCGGAGGTGTCCACCCCGGCGCTGTTGTCGATCGCGTCGGTGTTGATCCGCCCGCCCTGCGCGGCGAACTCGATCCGGCCCAGCTGGGTGAGCCCCAGGTTGCCGCCCTCGCCGACGACCTTGACCCGCAGGTCCTGGCCGTCCACCCGGATCGCGTCGTTGGCCTTGTCGCCGACGTCGGCGTGCGTCTCGCCGGCCGCCTTGACGTACGTGCCGATGCCGCCGTTCCACAGCAGGTCGACGGGGGCCTGGAGGATGGCCTTCATCAGCTCGGCCGGGGTCATCTTGGCGATCCGCGACTCGATGCCCAGCGCCGCGCGGATCTGCGCGTTGATCTGGATGGCCTTGGCGCTGCGCGGGAAGACCCCGCCGCCCTGCGAGATCAGCGAGGCGTCGTAGTCGGCCCAGGAGCTGCGCTGCAGCTCGAACATCCGGCGCCGCTCGGCGTAGGAGACGGCCGCGTCCGGGGCGGGGTCGATGAAGATGTGCCGGTGGTCGAAGGCGGCGACCAGCCGGATGTGCTCGGAGAGCAGCATCCCGTTGCCGAACACGTCGCCCGACATGTCGCCGACGCCCACGACGGTGAAGTCCTCGGTCTGGGTGTCGTGGCCCAGCTCGCGGAAGTGGCGCTCGACCGACTCCCACGCGCCGCGCGCGGTGATGCCCATGCCCTTGTGGTCGTAGCCGGCCGAGCCGCCGGAGGCGAACGCGTCGCCCAGCCAGAACCCGTACGCGGTGGCGACCTCGTTGGCGATATCGGAGAAGGTCGCGGTGCCCTTGTCGGCGGCGACGACCAGGTAGGTGTCGTCCTCGTCGTGCCGGACCACGTCCTTGGGGTGCACGACCTCGCCGCCGACCAGGTTGTCGGTGATGTCGAGGAGGCCGGAGATGAAGGTTCGGTAGCAGGCGATGCCCTCGGCCAGCCAGGCGTCCCGGTCCAGCGACGGGTCGGGCAGCCGCTTACCGACGAACCCGCCCTTCGCGCCCACCGGCACGATCACGGTGTTCTTCACCATCTGCGCCTTGACCAGGCCCAGGATCTCGGTGCGGAAGTCCTCGCGCCGGTCGGACCAGCGCAGCCCGCCGCGCGCGACCTTGCCGAACCGCAGGTGCACGCCCTCGACGCGCGGCGAGTACACCCAGATCTCGTACGCCGGGCGGGGCGCGGGCAGGTCGGGGATGGCCTGCGGGTCGAGCTTGAGCGAGATGTACGCGTGCGGCTTCCCGGTCTTGTCACCCAGTTGGCCCCTCCCGATGCTTCCCTCGCAGGCGCTCTGGAAGTAATTAGTGCGCAGCGTGGCCTTGATGACGGTCAGGAAGGAGCGCAGGATGCGGTCCTCGTCCAGGCTGGCCACCTGGTCGAGCGCCGCGTCCAGCTCCTCCAGCAGCGCGTCCGTCAGCTCCACGCCGGCGCCCTGGCGGGCCGGGGAGAGCCGGGCCTCGAAGAGGTTCACCAGCAGCCGGGTGGTGTGGACGTTGTTGCGGAGGGTGTCCTCCATGTAGTCCTGGCTGAAGGTGGAGCCGGCCTGCCGCAGGTACTTGGCGTAGGCGCGCAGCACGGTCGCCTGGCGCCAGGTCAACCCGGCCCGCAGGACGAGGCCGTTGAAGTCGTCGTTCTCGGCCTGCCCGGTCCAGACGGCCGCGAAGGCCTCTTGGAAGCGCTCTCGGGCGTCGTCGGCGAGGTAGTCGCCGCCGTTCTGCGTGGGCGCGGGCATCCGCAGCCCGAAGTCGTAGATCCAGGCGCTGGTGCGGTCGGTGCAGCGCAGCTCGTACGGCCGCTCGTCGATGACCTCCACGCCGAGCCGGTTGAGCACCGGCAACACGGCGGAGAGCGAGACCTGCTGGCCCGAGCGGTAGATCTTGAAGCGGCGCTCGCCGGGGGCCGCGCCCACCGGCTCGTACAGGCTCAGTTCGAAGTCCCGCTCGCCGCCCTCGGGGGTCAGCTGCTCCAGGTGCTGGAGGTCGGAGACGGCGGCGCGGGGCGAGTAGACGGCCTTGTAGCCCTCCTCGAAGGCGCCCGTGTAGCGGCGCATCAGCTCGGCGGCGCGCTCCTCGCCGACCTCGGCGTTGAGCGCCTCGGCGAAGCCGTCCTCCCAGGAGCGGGCGGCCTCGGCGAGCCGGGCCTCGATCCGATCGACGTCTCTCTCGGTCAGGTCGGGCAGCTCGGTGCCCGGCTCGACGCGGACGACGACGTGCAGCCGGGTGAGCACCGACTCGGTACTCATGAGCGTGAAGTCGACGCTGCAGCCGTCGAGTTCCTCCATGAGGATGGCGGTCAGCCGCTGCCGGACGGTGGTGTTGAACCGGTCCCGGGGCAGGTAGACCAGCGCCGAGTAGTAGCGCCCGTAGTCCTCCTGGCGGAGGTACAGCCGCAGCCGGCGGCGCTCCTGGAGGTAGAGGACGCTGGTGACGATCTCGCGCAGCTTGTCGACCGGCGTCTGGAACAGCTCGTCGCGCGGGTAGGTCTCCAGGATCTGCAGCAGGTCGCGCCCGTCGTGGCTGTTCGGGGTGAACCCGGCCTCGGCCAGCACCTCGGCGACCTTGCGGCGGATCACCGGCACCCGGCGTACGGACTCGGTGTAGGCGGCCGAGGAGAACAGGCCGAGGAAGCGGCGCTCGCCGACGACGTTGCCCTGCGCGTCGAACTTCTTGACGCCGATGTAGTCGAGGTACGAGGGGCGGTGCACGGTCGCGCGGCTGTTGGCCTTGGTCAGCACCAGCAGCTTGTGCTCGCGCGCCTTGGCGCGGGCGTCGGCGGGCAGCCGGTTGAAGGAGGGCGAGACCGGGTGGCCGTGGTGGTCCTGGCGGTCCGTGTGCGAGGGGTCGGAGCGCAGGATGCCGAGGCCGGTGCCGGGGACGGCGGTCAGCACGTCCTCCTCGTCGCCGTTGGTCGGCTCGGTCGTCAGCTGGTACTCGCGGTAGCCGATGAAGGTGAAGTGGTCGTCGGCGAGCCAGCGCAGCAGCTCACGCGCCTCCTCGACCTCCTCGCGCGGCAGGTCCTGCGGGTGCGGCTCCCCGATCAGCCCCTCGGCCAGCCGGGTCGCGGCGTCCCGCATCTTCTCCCAGTCCTCGACGGCCTCCCGTACGTCGGAGAGCACGCGCAGCAGGTCGGCGGTGATCTGCTTGAGGTCGCCCCGGTCGGTCTCCCGGTCGATCTCGACGTGCATCCAGGACTCGGTGAGCGCGTCGTGCGGCAGCCCGTCCGCGCCACCGCGCCGGACGTCGGACAGCACCTCGATGAGCTTGCCGGTGAGATCACGGCGCACGACGACCTGCGGGTGGATCACCACATGGATGCCGCGGCCCTGGCGGGACAGCTCGTTGGTGACCGAGTCCACCAGGAACGGCATGTCGTCGGTGACCACCTCGACGACCGAGTGGCTGCACGTCCAGCCGTTCTCCTCCACGGTCGGGGTGTGCACCCGGACGTTCGCGGTGCCCTGCGGGCGGGACTCGGCGAGGCGGTAGTGGGACAGGGCGGCGCCCAGGATGTCGACCGGGTCGCGGTCGGCCAGGTCCTCGGGAGCGGTGTGCAGGTAGTAGCGCTGGAGGTACGCGGTGAGGGACTCCGGGGCGAGGCCCTGTACGGGGTGCTGTCCCCCGGCAGGGCTGTTCTCGGCTACCCGGGCCGCCCGTGCGAGCAGCTCGGCCTTGGCTTCGTCCAGCTTGTTCTGCATGTCCTCTTGGCTCCTGTCGCGCGCCGTTGCGTGACGTAGGTGGCGGAACGGGCACCGCGCCGCGACGCGGGGTTGCCGGCCGGAGCCGGAGCGGTGCCTTGATGGCCGTGATGAGAGATGACCGGGGCGTTCTCGGCCGGCTGAGGGCTCGGCTCCCGGGGCAGGCGCGGCTCCGGGGCGGCTCTGCCCCGGCACGTTCCCGTCCGCCCCGACAGCAGGGGTCGCGGGCGTATCGCGCTGATCACGGGGTCCAGGCTATCGCCCCCACCCAGGGCGCCGTCATGAGCCGTATCTGTACAAATCCCGGGCCGGAAGTTTGACGATCTGGACAGCGACGCACTCGGACCGCGGAGGTGGGATCCATGGCGGCGAAGATCCTGATCGTGACCGGGGACGCAGCGGAGTCGCTGGAGGTGCTCTACCCGTACCAGCGCCTCCAGGAGGAGGGGTACGAGGTCCACATCGCGGCGCCGAGCCGGAAGAGGCTGCGGTTCGTGGTGCACGACTTCGAGGAGGGCTTCGACACGTACACCGAGAAGCCGGGCTACACCTGGCCCGCCGACCTGGCCTTCTCGGAGGTCGACCCCGGGCAGTACGTGGCGCTGGTCGTGCCCGGCGGTCGCGCGCCGGAGTACCTGCGCAACGACCCGGAGCTGCGGAAGGTCCTCAAGGCCTTCTTCGACTCCGACAAGCCGGTGGCCCAGATCTGCCACGGCCCCCTGCTGACGGCGTCCGTGGACGCCCTCCGAGGCCGCCGCGTCACCGCGTACCCGGCTCTGGAGCCCGACATGCAGACGGCCGGCGCCACCTTCCGCGACACGGAAGCGGTGGTGGACGGCGCCCTGGTCTCCTCCCGAGCCTGGCCCGACCACCCATCGTGGATGCGGGAGTTCCTGACGATCCTGAGGGACAAGACCCCGGCGGCGTGAGAACGGACCGACGGTCCGGCCCCCGTTTGCCACACTGCGTGCAGGCGTTCCGCCGGGCGGGGGCCCTGGGGG
>NZ_LIQY01000081.1 GCF_001418495.1 Streptomyces pathocidini
CGCTTGGTCAGCTGCTGCAGTAGCCCGCCCTCGCCGGTCAGCTGCAGACCCTCGGCCTGAGCCCGACCCACCAGCTCGTCGATCAACTGGTCGTCCACGGCCTTCACCGACGCAGCCTTCGTGGGCTCGACGGTCCCGGACTCGGACACGTTCTCACTGGTCATCGATGCATCTACCATGATCGGGAGTTACACCGAACGTCTTACAGTCCCGCATGCGGAACCCAGAAGTTGGTACGGAGTGGACGGTCCAAGCGGGCCAGCTCTCCGAGCGCCGGCGATATATATGGCGGCGGTCAGCGCTCGCTGTTTCCCGGTTCCGGAACCGACGACTGGGTTGGTCTTGGCTGATCGCGGAAGGGCGTGGCCGTGCTGTCGTGGCCACTGACCAACCACGATCCGACAAGTAGGCCCAGAACGAGCATGACGATGTGGCGATTCTTCTTCCACCAACCCGGTGGAGTGGGCTTGGCTATCACGTACTCGACGGGCGAAGGCTTAGGCACCGCAGATCTCCTTCCATGTCAGGCGTCCGGAGCGAGCCGCGTGGCGCTCAGTCCGCTCCGATGAGCCGTGAACGCGCAGGAATGGGCAGGCAGTTCGCTTCTGCGAGGTGACAAGCTGGCGTGATGGCACGGGTCGACTGCGCGCGGGTCGTACGCGGTCAGTCGGCAGAGGGCTCGCCTGACGGGCCGGTCCAGCTCCCCGTCAGCGGAGGGCGGCTCACCTCAAGTGTGGAGCAGTCAGTCGAGGCAGATCCACAGGATTAATGCCACGGGTACGACGAGCACTGCGATCTGGAAGGCGCCGAAGCCGTAGCGCTGGAGCAGACGGAGCGGGTGGCGGAGTGCCCAGCTCAGTCGCCGTAGTTGAGCTCGCGTCCGGAGCCGGATCGTGGTCTTGAGGGCCGGGCTCATGTGCACCTGCCTATCGGTCCGGGAGCCATCAGGGCTCCGACCACCGCGTTCAGCCCGGTGATCAGCAACAGGCCCGTCAGCGTCACTTCTCAGCCTCCGCCGTCCGCCACCATCCCGTGTGGCTGGGCAATGCCATCAGGAAGTCCTCACCTCCCGGCCGAGGGCGGCTGTGACGGCTCGCTGATGCACCAGGCCGGTACGTACGAGTTTCGCCTCGGGGGTGAAGCAGTCCACGATCGTCATGTGATTGGCGGCTGGGCATACGCCGCCATCAACGATGACGGAGACAGTGAGGCCGGAGGCGGCCAGGAAGACGTGGACTTCGTCGAGGGTCACAGCGGGGCCGAGGTCGTCCGGGCCGGCATCGCCGGAGATGTTGGCGGTGGTCGCGGCGACCGGCACCTTCGCCCTTGCGGCCAGTTCCCCGAGGACGCCAGGGGCGATCGTGGTGAGCGCCGGAGAACCGACGGCGGCATGCTGGGCCGCGTCCTCCGGGTTCCGCCACGGCAGGAGCAGGGCGAGGTCGCCGGGCCAGAACGTCTCGGCGAGTTTCCTTGCCTCGGCGCCGAGTTGGAAGTGCTGCTCACAGACGGCGAGGGAGGGGGCGACGTAGGCGAGGGACTTGCCGCTGGGGCGTCGCTTGCCCTTGAAGATGCTGCCGGACGCATCGATGTTGCTCGCGTCGGCGCAGATCATGTACCAGCGGGCGGTGGGGACGATAACCAGCTCTCCGGCCTCGATGGCGCAGGCCGCGGAGTCGAGTTCAGCAGGTCGAACGATACGCATGGTGCTACTCCTGGGAGGTCAGGCGGAGGGGATCTCGGCCAAGGGCGGGTAGTCGAGCCAGGGGTCGCGGATGGCTTCGAGGCGGCGGCTCGCGTGGTCGGGATGGGAGACCCGGAAGTACGCCATGACCCTGGGGAACGGCATCGAGTTCTGGGCGACGGTGTGGGGTACGAGGTGGTGCATGAGCAGTACGTCCCCGGGCTGACCGAGGAACGGCGTGCCGCGCTCGCGGTCGATCTCTGGTGGGACCTGGTCCGTCACGCCGAGCGACCACTCGTCGGCGAACCAGCGGGCCATGGTGAGGTGCCCTCCTGGCAGGTAGTGAAGTGCACCGCACCGCGGGTCGCTGATGTCGGACAGGACGACGCCGACGAGCAGGGAGAACGTACGCAGCTCTCGCGGGTCCAAGTGAGGGCAGGAGACGCCGTCGACGTGCATGGCCTTCTCCGGCTGCAGACCGGGGAACTCGCTTTCGGGCACGCGGATCTGGATCTGTGCGGTGGTGACCGGGGTGGTGTTGCCAAGCAGCTCGGTGGCGAGGTCGGCCGCCCCGTTCTGCGTGTACAGCGCGAGGAGTTCGTCACTGTCCCCCAGTTCGGGAGCGAAGGTGCGCCGGGAGTAGGCGGGTATGTCGTCGGGAGCCATTTCCTTGCGGTACGACTGGTCGATGAGGGAGACAGCTCGCTTGATCTGGTCGGGGGTGGCCAGGCCGCGTCGTATCAGGACTCCGTCTCGTTTGAAGGCGGCCTTCTCTTCAGCCGTGAGACTCATGAGGATCCTCCGTACGTCAGTCGGTCCGCGGGGTGAGTCGGTCGAGGATGTCGGTGCAGGCGTTCAGGGCGGCGGTGATGAGCATCTGGCCGTGCGCCGCGGTGGCCTTGCGCGGGTCGCCGCCGATGACGCCGTGTGTGGAGATGGCCGAGTCGTCCGAGGACCAGGGCCAGGTCGCACCCCGGCCGAAGACGAGGCACTGGATCTCCTCCCTCTGGCCCGGGTCGGGGAGAGGCTGGTTCGGGAAGTGATCCAGCCGTACGTGGTCCGGTGCGAGGGCGAGCATGAGGGAGGTCTCCCAGATACCGGCATGGACCTCGGGTATCTCGCCGTCGTCCTTGAGCTGCCCGGCCGCGAGGGAGCTGGGGTTGACGACGCAGGTGGCCACGTCGTGTGTGCGCTGGAGCTGGTGGACGAGGGCCTCAAGGAGGCCCTTGTTCCCGCCGTGGCCATTGATGATGAGAACGGTTCGTGCCGGTGTGGCGCGGGTGTACTCCCCCACCAGAGCTTCGATCAGGCCGGCGTAGAGCGGGATGGTCAGGGTGACGGTGCCCGGCGACCATGCATGCTCTGGGGACAGCCCGTAGGGCACGGACGGCACGACCCACAGGTCGTGCCGGTCGGCGACGTGCGTGGCCAGGCTGGCTGCGAAGCGCTCGGCGATGATCGTGTCGGTGTGGAGCGGCAGGTGCGGACCGTGCTGTTCCAGAGATCCGACCGGCAGGCAGATGATCGACTGCCCACTCATTTCCGCCGCGATTCGTGGGGCGGTCAGCCTTCCGTAGGACCGCTCTCCGTCAGAGGCCGGCATCACGGCCACGCCGTCCGAGGCGGATGAGGAACTCGTTCTCCTCGGGGAAGATGTCGTCATCGCTGAAGTCGGCCAGCCGCTTCTTCACCGCGGCCTCGAAGTCCTTCAGCCGATCGCCGAAGAGGTGGGGTGCGGCGAATGAGGTGGAGTAGAGGTAGCCGAGGATGCTCTCGGCGTTCCAGGTACGCTCGACTGGTACGCGGACTTCCTCGACCTCGTTGAAGGGCGATTCCTCCATGATCTCGCTGTAGGGGCGGTTGTGGTGCTGGAAGGTCCCGGATCCCGCGCGCCGCTGTTCGCCGAGGAAGCTCTTGACGACGTCGCGGACTGCTTCCTTCCAGTCGCTGCCCGCCGCCCAGAAGCTGTTGTCCCCGAAGATCGCGACCACACCGTCCGGGGCAACCTGTTGGTCCAGGAGATTCAGAACGGTGGGCTGGTCGAGCCAGTGGAACGCCCGGCAGATGGTGACGAGTTCGGCCTGCCAGCCGGAGGGCGGGGTGAAGTCCTCGGCCGTGGTCTCCACGAGTGAGAGGTGGGATCCGGCGGGCAGTTTCGGCCGCAGTGCTGATTCGGCGGCGGCGAGCATCTCGGTGTCGTTGTCGATGGCGATGATGTCGTCGAAGCGTTCCAGCAGGGCCTCGGCCACTAGTCCGGTTCCGGTGCCGACGTCCAGGAGCCGTCGGCCGCCGTCAGGCCGTGCCGGTGCTGCCTGGTCGAGGAGCGCTGCCACGTCGTCGGGGATGCCGGGTCGGAACTGGCGGTAGTAGGTGGTGGTTCCGGTGAAGAGACTCATGCGGGGCTCCCTGCTGCGAGGTGGTGGATGTGCGTGGCGGCCGCTGCCAAGTCGTTGGCGACGAGCACACCATGATCAACGATCAAGGACTCGTCGGGGACTTGCCGTCCGCGGGATATCCAGACGGCCCTGATACCTGATTCGACAGCCCCCGCGATGTCGCAGGCCCAGTCATCGCCGACGTGGATCACGCGGTCGGGTCCCAAGCCGAAATGGTCGACAACGGCGTGGAAGGACCTGGGGTCGGGTTTCGTGTGGCCGATGCGGCAGGAGGGGAAATAGTCGCTCACCCAGGGGGAGAGCAGGTCGCGCAGTCCCTCGGTGTCGGCGTCGACGCACGTGACGTTGGACAGGGTGACCACGGTGGCCACGGCGCTGATGCGACGCAGCGCCTCAATCGTGCCTGGAAAGAGGCGGAACGGGGCCGGAGGAAGGTCACGAGGAAAGGCGTCCGTCGGCACTTCCAACGCCTCGCAGACCTCCGCCACAACGGTGTCGGTGAGCGTCGGTTGGATGTGCAGGCTGGTCCGCATGACCTCGCGGGCTCGCGCTGCGGGCAGAGGGGATGCTGCAGCCAGCTGCATCGTCAGACCGGGACCGTCTGCGGTACCGAGCGTTCCGCCGACATCGACGGTGACCAGGAGGGAGGGGGCGGCTGTCACTGGGAGCTCCTCGCTTCCATAGGCAGGGCGGAGACGATGGCCTCGACGCGGGCCTGCCCGGATCGTGGGGGTCGTGGATTCGGACAGGAACGTCAGGACGTAGCGCAGTTCCGCCTCGTCCAGTAGCTCCAGGGACCGCCCCTCGCCCTCGGCCATTTCCCGCAGATCCGGTGGAACAGATCGCGGCCGCAGCCCATGGGGCAAGTGGAGGGTTCCCTGCCATGGCGTTCCCACCGGAGGAAGGGCGAAGTGGTCCGTCAGGCGCAGCACCGTGACGTCGTCAAGCGTCAGGATCCGGACCGGGATCAATGCCTCTCCGGACTCCAGACTCCCCTTGAGGAACGTGTCATGGCCGTCGAGCCGCATGGAGAGCACCAGCATCGGCCCGTCCGGTCCTTGGGTGACCATGCCATCGACGGAGACGTTCATCGACCTGCCAGACATGGGGTGCTCCTCGGAGTCGTGCCGAGACCTGGGGTGTCCGGCAAGCGGATGCGGCCGTGCTCGGGCTGAAGCGGAATGTCGTAGAGCCGTTGGCGCCGTGGCTCCCACTGGAGTCGGTACTCGACGGCCGGTACGGCGTCGGGGAAGGCTGCCGCCAGGTGGAGGCCGGGAACGAGCGAGCGGCCGTGCGGATATACGGAGATGGCCTGGGACTGGGCTTCGCCGAGGATCTGCGCTGCGCGGGTAAGTCCGCCGCAGCCGACGACATCGAGGGTCAGAGCGCGGGGCCTGACGTACTGGATGAGCCCGGCGGGATCCTCGTCGCAGTGCGCGCGCTCGCCGACAGCCAGCGGCAGCTGGGTAGCCGCGAGGAGTTCGTAGGTATCCAGGTCGTGGCGCGGGAGCGGGTCCTCCAGCCAGCGCAGGCTGGCAGTGTCCACGCTCCGCGCGAAGGCCATGGCCACGGAAGGCGTCCAGGTGCCGACGGCGTCGGCAGCGAGAGTGGTGCCGAGGGCTTGGGCACACCGCTCCACAGCCCGCGCCATTCGCACCGCGGCCTCAGCGGAGGAGTCTTCCGGCGCTCGGCGCAGCCCCCATTTGGTGAAGCTCCAGCCGCCCGCCGCGACCCTGCGCACCGTTCCCAAGTCGTCGATTCTGGACAGGTCCTGGGAGAGCCAGGAGGCATAAGCGGCAACGGAAGGCTGCGGTGTAGTCGTTGCCAGAAGGGCGGCTACGGAGCGGTCAGCAAGACGCCCGTGGAGGTCCCAGGCCGCGCAGTCGATTGCGCCGACCGCCCTCTCCACAGTGCGTCGGCCAGGGCGGAGGTCTCGTTCATCGAACACCGACCAGGGGCTCACCGGCGAAGGTGAAGTACCACAGGGGCCGGTAGCACTCCCATGCTGCCGGGCGCAGCCCGGAGGGACCCATGATGTCCTCGATCACGACGCGGGCCTGCAGGTAGTGCTCCAGGTCCTGGGCTCCGGGAGTGCGCAGACCGGCCATGACCGAGTTGTGAGCCTGGTAGACTTGGAAGTTGGGGAATTCGGTTACGTACGGAGCGAGCGAACCGACACCCGCGTGCAGCGCTTCGAGACTGTCCAGTCCCACGATGTAGGTGAACGAAGTGCCGTGGCCGGCAGCCAGGGCCCGGCTGAGCGCCCCGGGCATCTCCGACGCGACGAGGGCCGCCTTGCTGGCTTTCAACAGCAGGTCACGGCGGGTGAAGCACTCCGCGGTCAGCCGCAGGATGAAGGGAGTGACGTCAGCCGCGAGCTCTTCGAAAGCCGTCCTGGACGCGAGTACCGAGGTCAGGAATCCGATGCGCGCTTCCACACCATGCTCCGCGAGTACGGCCCGCAACGTCCGCAGATGATGCACGGCGGCCGACTCACGCTCGAAGCAGCCCGTCGAAACGGTCACTTCACGAAGCTCTGTCAGATCCTGTCGTGGATGCTGCTCACGCAGCGCGGCGAACAGCTCCCGCAGGTCCCGCTCCTCCGAGAGCCGCGGATCAGCCGCGGCCTCAAGGGTGTTGGGGCAGAATGCGCAGCCCACGCAGCGGCTGCGAGCGTTCGGGTTGAGCGTGAGGGCCGCGCCGCCGTCGCGGAAGTACCCGCCGACCGCCTCGTCCGCGTCGACGCGCTCGACCGTGCCGACCAGCCCGCCGCCCAGCGTCAACTGCCCGTCCCTGAGTCGGAACGGGGAGCCGAAGGCGTTCAAGGGGACTATGAGCTGCCAGGGCACTGAGGGTGCGCTCGCAAGCCGGACTCGGACTCGGGCCCGGTGCCGTGGCAGGTCCGAGTCGATGCCGTACAGGTTGACCGCAATGAGCAGCACGTCCTCGACAGGCACGCGGTACCGAGCCGCGAGCTGTTCCACTTCCGCGAGCGTGGAGGTCGTGCTGTTCTGCCCACCGAGCAATGCCGTCATGCGCGTACTCCGTCCGGTCAGCCGGAGGGGGATGGCTGCCGGCGGCCCGAGAAGGATTCCGCCGCCGACACCCAGAGACTGCCGGGATACGCGAGGACGTCGAACGCCGTCCCGGGATCTCTCCGGGACGTCCTGGGACGTTTCTAGTCGGCGCCGTGGGCCAACACCCGTAGACGGTCGATGAGTGCGGAGACGTCACGCAGGTCAGGGAGGACAATCGAAGCCCCCGCCGCACTGAGTTCCTCGGCGCTGTGAATCCCGGAGGCAACGGCGACGACATGGACGTCGGCGTCCAGGGCTGCCTGAACATCTCGGGGGGTGTCTCCGATGAGCACGACGGGAGGGTCTTGCCGAAGGCCGTGGACCTCCTGAATGTGGTCGCGGGCCACCTTCACCAGAGCGGCGCGGTCCGCCGAGTGCTCGCCGTACGCCCCGCACTCCATGTCCAAGAGCACGTCCAGACCGAACGCCCTCAGCTTCACCCGGGCGTTGGCAGCGATGTTCCCTGTCAGCACTGACGAGATCACGCCGGGCTCTGCCGCGACCGCGACGAGAGCCTCGCGCACACCGGGAAGGGCACGGCCCCGTCGCGCGAGATCCGTTTCACGCTCGGCACCTGCGGCTTCCAACGCCGAGAGGATTTGGTCCCAAGCTGGCGGTTGCATCCCGTGGTCCCGGAACATCTCGGTGAGGATCAGGCGGTCGGTGCGGCCCTCCGTACGAGCCGGCCGGACAGGAGCCCGGCCCGCGACCGAGGCAAAGGCCGCTGCGTAGATCTCCTTGCTGACGCCGGAGTTCTCGATGAGCGTGTGGTCGATATCCCAGAGCACGATGAGTGGCACACCGCCAGCGTAAGCAGACGCGCAGGTCGCGCCGCTCCACCGCGATGTCGGAGAATGGCCTTGCGGCAGGCCCCAGCGGTCGGGTTGTCTTACCTGAGTGAACGAGCGACTTCGCTCCGCACTCGTGCAACGCGGGCTGAGCGTAGAAGAGATGGCGGAAGCCTGCGTCGTCGACCCCAAGACGGCCAGTCGCTGGATCAGTGGCCGAATCCCCCACCGTCGGCATCGGTGGACCGTCGCCAACTTACTTCGCGTGGACGAGACATACCTGTGGCCGGACGCAGACCAGAGGACGTCGCGCTTCGGGGCCGCCCAGTCCGAGATCGTCGACACCTACCCGAACAGGGCGAGCGTCCCCCGCGACGTCTGGATATCCCTGCTATTGGGGACCATGAAGCAGGTCGACGTCCTGGTGTTCTCGGGCACGTTCTTCGCCCAGACGAACCCTCGCATCGCGCGCATGCTGCAAGAACGCGCGCAGGCCGGCGTGCGCGTACGGCTGTGCTTCGGCGACCCGGAGGGAGAGGCGGTACGGGTCCGGGGACGCGAGGAGGGCATCGGCGACACACTGGCCGCCAAGATCAGGGCCTCGCTCACCTACTACCGAAGCCTCGTCGGCCACCCGGGCTGTGAGGTACGGCTGCACGACACGACGCTGTACAACTCGATCTTCCGTTACGACGACCACCTCCTGGTCAACCCCCATATCTGGGGCCAGCCAGCCAGCGCGAACCCGCTCTTCCAGCTCAGACGCACTGCCGACGCCGAATGGTTCGAGCGGTACGACGAGAGCTTCGAGGCGGTCTGGAACACCGCGCGCCCCTGGGCGCCCGACAGTCAGGAGCACCACCGCAGTGGGCAGGACTGAGTATTACCACGACCCCAAGGCCCCCAAGGCGAACACCCTGATCCCCGCCAGC
Source organism: Streptomyces pathocidini (assembly GCF_001418495.1). Taxonomy (GTDB): domain Bacteria; phylum Actinomycetota; class Actinomycetes; order Streptomycetales; family Streptomycetaceae; genus Streptomyces; species Streptomyces pathocidini. The sequence continues at coordinate 8,875 of NZ_LIQY01000081.1, forward strand.
AACATGCTCGTCGTGAACAGCGACGGCGAGATCCTCTTGCAACGGCGTCGCGACACCGGCCAATGGGCCCTGCCCGGAGGCGCTCAGGACATCGGCGAGAGCCCCGCCCAATGCGCCGTACGCGAGTGCGAGGAAGAGACCGGCATCATCGCGGAGGTCACCGGCTTCCTCGGCGTCTACTCGAATCCGGCACACATCGTCGCCTACACCGACGGCGAGATCCGCCAGCAGTTCGAGGTCGCGTACATCGGCCGTCCCGTCGGCGGCAAGCCAACGATCAACGACGAAGCCGACGGCGTGCGTTGGGTGCATCCCGACGACCTCGGCACCCTCGACATCCACCCGAGCATGCACGAACAGATCGGCCACTACCTGGCCGGCACCTACCCCTATCTGGGATAGCCGCTCAGAGCGTCAAACCCGCCGCATCCGCCGCCGCCCGCACCCGCTCCACACTGCCGTGGATCTCCGGTGCGGCCCGGCGGATGAAGCGCCCGACCACACTGTCCGCGCCGTAGCGGCCCAAGATCTCCTCGACCCGCGCCGCTGCCGTCGTGCGGCCGCCGTCCGGTGTGGTGGTCATGTCGCAGTACACCAGCGCATCCACGAGCAAGGGATCGTCGAGCAAGGGGAACTCGCGGGCCAGCTCGGCCCGGAGCCCGCGCTCCTCGGCCTCCAGCAGGGCGAAGGAGTGGTTCGCCACCAGCCGCACCACGCGATCGTCCACCGCAGGAACCGTGCGCAGGTGCCGCGCCCCGTCGAGGGGATGGAAGCCGGTCTGGACGAGCGTCGGCGCGTACCCGACATCGTGCAAGACGGCAGCCGCCTCCAGGACCTCGCTCCTGCCCTCCACGACGGGCGCGAGCCGCCTCGCGCAGGCGGCAACACCCTCCGTGTGCGCCCACCGCCGCGGCAGACTCTCACGCAGCAACGACTCCGCCAGCTCGTACGCCCACCCGACTCCCGTCACAGCTGGAGAATACGACCGCGGCACCCATGCCGATACGCCATCCCATCGAACTCCCCAGCACACCGCAGGCAGTCCGTGCCAACACTGAGGGCCACTCGCCACCCTTGCGCGGCAAGGCTGGTTCCCGCCGCCAACGAGCAGCTCGTCTTGCGGATAACGGGACTGCTGCACGAACAGGTGACACCTGGCCTGGCTTGCTGTGAGGCGGCCTGGAAGGATGTTGCAGTGCCCAAGCCGTATCCGAAGGAGTTCCGCGAGGACGTCATACGGGTCGCGCGCAACCGCGAGCCCGGCGTCACGCTGGAACAGATCGCCGCCGACTTCGGCGTCCATCCGATCACGCTGTCGAAGTGGCTGCGCCGCGCCGACACCGACGAGAGCGCCGGGCCCGCGGTGGCGTCGGGTGAGTCGGCCGAGTTGCGCGAGGCCCGCAAGCGGATCCGGCTGCTGGAGCAGGAGAACGAGGTCCTGCGGAGGGCCGCGGCGTATCTGTCGCAGGCGAACCTGCCGGCAAAATGAATGTACCCGCTCGTCCGCGAGCTGGCCGCCGCCGATGCCCCTCACCGGGTGCCGGTGGCGGTGACGTGCCGGGTGCTCGGGCTGGCCCGCCAGCCCTACTACCGGTGGCTGGACCGGCCGGTCACCGACGCCGAGATAGCCGAGGCATACCGGGCCGACGCCCTGTTCGACGGGCATCGCGACGATCCCGAGTTCGGTCACCGCTTCCTGCTCGACGAGGCCCGGGCCGCCGGTGAGGCGATGGCCGAGCGGACCGCCTGGCGGATCTGCCGGGACAACGGCTGATGGAGCGCCTTCGGCAAGCGAAGAGGCCGTGGGAAGAACGCCAAGGCCAGGCCGCCTGTCCACGATGACCGAGTGCGGCGCAACTTCACCGCAGCCGGGCCGAACCGGCTGTGGCTCACGGACATCACCGAGCACACCACCGGCGAGGGCAAGCTGTACCTGTGCACGGTCAAGGACGTGTACTCCGGCCGCATCGTGGGCTATTCCATCGACGCCCGGATGAAGTCCAGCCTCGCGGTGAGAGCCCTTGAATCCGCGGTGGCCCGTCGCGGCCAGGTCGCCGGATGCATTGTTCATTCCGATCGCGGGTCGCAGTTCCGCTCACGGAAGTACGTGTCCGTTCTCGCACGTCACGACCTGGTCGGCTCCATGGGCCGGGTCGGTGCGGCCTGCGACAACACGGCCATGGAGAGTTTCTTCGCGCTGCTGCAGAAGAACGTCCTCGACCGCCAAGTCTGGGCCACCCGCCAGGAACTGCGGATCGCGATCGTCACCTGGACAGAGCGCACCTACCACCGACGCCGGCGCCAGAGACGCCTGGCCCGATTGACCCCCGTCGAGTACGAGACCATCATGACCCCACCCGCAGCCCTGACTTCATAAACCCCGCTGTCACCCGATCATGCAGCAGTCCCATTCTCCAAAGGAATGACGGGGAGTCAACTTTTGATCTCCGCTATGGCAAAGCCGTAGAACCGCGACGCCACGAGGCGGCCTGGATCGTGGATCAAGTGGCGTCAGAGCGCTTACTGACTCCCTGGTTCCGGCACCGACGACTGGGGTGGTCTTGGTTGGTACGGGAGGGCGTGGCTGTGCTGTCGTGGCCGCTGACCAGCCAGGATCCGACCAGTAAACCCACAACGAGCATGACGATGTGGCGATTCTGCTTCCACCAACCCGGTGGCGTGGGCTTGGCTATCACGAACTCGACGGGCGAAGGCTTCGGCATCGAAGATCTCCTTCCAGATCAGGCGACCGGAGAGAGCGGCGCCACGCTCAGCTCGCTCCGGTTACGGGAGAACTGGGCGTCACGGAGGGGGACATGAGCGCCAGGGTTGGGGACCTCATCCGCGTGGGGCTGTGTGCAACTGCCTCGTCGGCGGGAGGTCGTTCTCCGGTGCCGCCTGCGGCTGTTTTCGTGCGGGGGCTCAACTCTTGGCGGCATCATGATGTAAGAGGTCGTACAAGTGATATCAGCTCAGTGGGTTACGCTGCGGTGCGGCTCCGTGGGGACGGCAGGAGTTCGCTTCGTGCGCATTCGTACACAGGAGACCGGATGGATTCGCCACCGACCGCCGCGTCCGCCGTCTCGCCTCTGCACGGTGCCGGTCGGCGGCTCGGTCCGGCGGTGGTCCGGCAGCTCGTCGACGACATCGTGAGCGGGGTGTACTCCTCCGGGGCGCCGATGCCGACCGAGGCCGAGCTGTGCACCCGCTTCGGTGTCAGCCGCACCGTCGTCCGGGAGTCGCTGAAGCTCATGCAGGACAAGGGGCTGGTCCGGATCGTGCAGGGCAAGGGCACCCGGATCACCCCGTCCGAGAAGTGGGACCTCATCGACGACGTGGTCCTGTCGTCCCTGGTGCACCACGACTCCTCGCTGGCGATCCTCGACCAACTGATCCGTGTGCGCGCCGCGTTGGAGCGGGAGATGGCCGGAGCCGCGGCGCTGGCCGGCGGGGCCGACGTGGGCCCGATCCGCGCGGCGTACGAGGAGATGTGCCGGACGGTCGCGGCTCCCGCGGAGTTCGCGGCGGCCGACGTGCGCTTCCACGACGCCGTGATGCAGGCCTCCGGCAATCGGCTCGGACACACGATCGTGACCAGCATCCACGACCAGGCCCGGACGACCGGCCGCTACCACGGCTCGTCCACCCGGGCCGGCCTCGACCGGACGCTGGACGAGCACCTGTCGATCCTCGAAGCGATCGAAAGCGGCGACACCGATGCCGCCCAACGGGCCATGTACGCCCACATCGTGGACGCGTGGCGGCGACGCCGCCCGGCCGCGGAGGAGTCCACCCCGCCGCCTGCGGGGTGAGGAAGAGGAACGGGCGCGCGCCAGTGACCCTCGCGCCGCCCCCGTAGCGAGGCTGTCCGGGCCGCGCCCGCCCACGGCCGGGCCCGCTCCGGGCGGCGTACGCAAGGGAGTTGGCGTAGTCGCGACATCCCAAGCTACGTGGGCGCTCCAGGTGACGCGGGCCGCACGGGGCAATGGCAGGACGGCACGGACGCCCCAAACGGCGGGCCCGCACAGACGTTGCAGCACAGGGTACCCAAGGGAACGGCCGCACAGGCGCCTCAAGCCGCATGCGCCGTGGCGTCAACTCCCGTTTGTCTCATGGGACAAGACGGCGATTGCTCGGCCTTGTGGCGCGCACTACTGTGCCCATTCATCATACGTCATACCACACCAGGAGCCGCGTGTGAGAACCGGACGACCCCTCCCCCGCCGGGCGCGTGCCGCAGCCTTCGGGCTGGTGAGCGCCCTCGCCCTACTCGGATGCCTGGTCCCGTCGGCCGCGGAAGCCGCATACGCCGCGGAAGCCACGGAAGCCACCAACGCGGCCGACGCCGCCGGCACCAACACCGCCAACACCGCCAACACCGCCAACACCGCCAACACCGCCAACACCGCCAACACCGCCAACACCGCCAACACCGCCAACAGGCACGGTGCCAGCCGCACCGGTACGCCGGCCGTCACCATCGTCGTAGCCCCTCATGGCACCCCGTCCACGCCGAAGGGCGACCACCGCGTGGGCACCCTGAGCGCCGCCCAGCACCTCGCCCGTAGCCTGGCCGACCGGCAGGATGTCGTGGTGATGCTCGAAGGGGGCACCTACGAACTGCGCTCTCCCCTCCGCTTCACCGCCGCCGACGGCGGACGCAACGGCCACACCGTGACCTGGGCCAGCGCCCCCGGGCAGCGCGCGGTCCTCTCCGGCGGATCGGCCGTCACCGGCTGGTCCCACCACGACGCCGCGAAGAACATCTGGGTCGCCCGCGTCCCCCAGGGCACCAAGTCGCGCCAGCTGTACGTCGACGGCAAGGTCGCCCCGCGCACCGGTCTGCGCCTCGCGGCCGACAAACACGACCGCGGGGACCTGGAGTTCACCGAGCGCGGGATCACCCTCAAGGATCCGGCGCTGAGTCGTCTCAACAGTCTGCCCGACCAGTCCGACCTGGAGATCGAGAGCGTCGGCTCGTTCACCGACCGCTACTCACCGGTCGAGGCGATCCGCGGCAACGAGATCCTCATGCAGCAGCCCGCCTGGGACAACAACAACTTCGGCTACGACACGCTCAAGGCGCCCTACGCCAGGGGCGCCCTGTATCTCAACAACTCCTACGCCTTCCTGGACTCCGCGGGCCAGTGGTACCTGGACTCCTCCCGCGGCCTGCTCTACTACCGCGCGGCAGCCGGTACCACGATGCGCGGCCTCGACGTCCGGCTCCCGCGCCTGGAGTCGCTCGTCCAGGTGGCCGGGACGTACGACCGCCCCGTCGCGAACCTGGGCTTCCGGAACCTTCAGTTCTCGGACACCACTTGGCTCGATCCGAGCGGCCCCCAGGGATACGTCGACCAGCAGAGCGGCGCCCACGTCGTCGGGGCGTACGCGCGCCCGGACGACGCCCTGAGCTCGTGCCAGAACGGCTGCCCGCAGTTCGAGGCCACCCGCAACGAGTGGCACCAGATACCGGCGGCCGTCCAAGTCTCCGCGGCCCGCTCCCTCTCGTTCGCCGGCAACACCTTCACGCGGCTGGGCGACGTCGGTCTCGGCCTCGGCATGGATCCCAACGCCCATGATTCCGGCGTCGGTTACGGCGCGGCGGACATCGCGGTCCGCCACAACCGCTTCACCGAGAGCGCCGCGTCCGCGATCGTGGTCGGCGGCGTGCAGCCCGACGCGCACCACCCCCGCGACAGACGCATGGTGAACCGCGACGTCAGCATCGCCGACAACACGATCACCGGCGTCTCCCAGGACTACAAGGACAACGCGGCGATCCTCTCGACGTACACGACGCGGGCCGCCATCACGCACAACACGATCTCCGACGTCCCCTACGACGGCATCGACATCGGCTGGGGCTGGGGCACCAACGACCCGGGTGGCAACGGCTATTACCGCAAGGCGGGCCTCTACGCGTACCAGCCGGTCCACACCACGCCCACGACCTTCCGGGACAACGTCGTGAGCCACAACCTCATCCACGACACCAAGCAGGTGATGAACGACGGCGGCAGCGTGTACACGCTCTCGGCCAGCCCCGGCACGGTGATCGAGCGCAACTACATCCACGACAACAAGAACACCCTCGGCGTCCTGATCGACCAGGGCACCCGCTACGTCGTGATGCGGGAGAACGTCGTCGCCGGGGCCTCCCACTGGGTCTACGTCAACTCGGACGCCGAGGACCCCGACACCTTCAACACGAAGGACAACCTGATCACCGGCAACTGGTGGGACGTCGGCCCGGCCCGCAACCCCGAGGGTCCCGGGTACGGCAACCAGCTCGTCGGCAACGCGCAGGTGTCCGACGGCGCTTGGCCTGCGGAGGCCAGGAGCGTCATGCGGGAGGCCGGCGCGCGGCGCCCGTAGGAACGCGACCGGGGTCGGCACCGCCCGCAGGGGCGCAATCGGTCGGCGCCGCCCGTAAGAACGCGACCGGTCGGTGCCGCCCGCAGGAACGCAGACGCCCGGCCGGGGCCGGCTGCGTTTCCCCTGCGGGCAGGTCGTTTCCCCTCCGGTCAGGTCGGGTTCACAGCGGCTCTCCTCCCCGTACAACCCTTCGGGGTCGCACGGGGTCATCCCTGTGCCTGATCGCCGGGGAGTCCGAGCCCATGGCCGATCGGCGCGGCTCCACTCGGCCCGATCCCGTACGTGCCAGGCGTGCGGGATCGGGCTCGCTCCCCCTGCCTCCCCCCGTGCCTCCTGGCGAAAGGAACCCATGTCCCGCCACAAGCGCTCCCGGCGCCCCCTTCTTCTCGGCGCCACCGCCACCGCGGCCGCTCTGGCCTGTGGCCTCCTCGTCGCACTGCCCGGTGGCGCGGGCGCCGCCCCCTCGGGCCTCCCCGACGACTTCAACGGCGACGGCTACCGCGATCTCGTGGCCGCCGCGGAGGGCGCCGCCGTCAGCGGTGCGTCGAAGGCGGGCGCCGTGGCCGTCAACTACGGGTCGTCCAGCGGCATCAGTGGCTCGCGCCACAAGACCGTGTCCCAGAGCTCCTCCGGTGTGCCGGGCGCCGCGGAGGCCTCCGACGGCTTCGGCACCGAGACAGCGCACGGCGACCTCAACAACGACGGCTACGGCGATCTCGTCGTGGGCACGCCGCTGGAGAACGTCGGCGGCGACGTCGACGGCGGCACGGTCACGGTGCTGTGGGGCAGCGCCTCCGGGCTCTCCGGCGGCACGACGGTCAGCGACCCCAACGCCTCGGGGCACGACCGGTTCGGCCAGTCCCTCGCGATCGGCGACTTCACCGGCGACCTGAAGGCCGACCTCGCGGTCGGCTCCACCGGCACGGATGTGTGGATCTTCAAGGGCGGCTTCACCCAGTCCGCGGGAGCGGCCGGCAAGCTGCGCTTCGACGCCCGGATCAAGGCCGGGACGTACCCCAACGGCGCCCACGAGCTGGCCTCGGGGGACTTCAACGGCGACCAGGCGGCCGACCTGGCGGTGCTGTCCGCCCAGGGCAATCCGATCTACCTCGGCTCCTCGGCCGGTCCCACGCTGCAGACCGAGGCGGCCGAGGGCACGTCCGCCACCGTGGCCGACTTCGACCTCGACGGCCACGACGACCTCGTCGTCGGCAACGAAACGGTCGACATCAGCGATCCGATCCCCGCCGACAGCTATGTCACCGTGCACTACGGAGGCGCCGAGGGCATCGACCCCACCCGTAACCGCGCCTTCCACCAGGACACCGAGGGCGTGCCGGGGACGGACGAGCCCCACGACAGCTTCGGTGACGCGGTGGCCGCCGGCGACATCACCGGGGACGGCTACCCGGATCTGGCCATCGGCACCAACTTCGAATCCATCGGCTCCGCGACGCACACCGGCAACGTCGTGGTGCTGCGCGGCAGTTCCTCCGGCGTGACCACGTCCGGCGCCCAGTCCATCAACCAGGGCACTCCGGGGGTTCCGGGCTCCAACGAGTCGTCGGACTGCTTCGGAGGGGCCGTCCACCTCGCCGACCACAACAACGACGAACGCGCCGACCTGGCCGTGGGCGCCGGCGGCGAGAACACCTCCGACGGGGCCGTGTGGGTTCTCCGCGGCTCCGCCCAGGGCGTCACCACCACGGGCGCGGTGAGCTTCGGCCCCGCGTCGGTCGGCATCTCCCGCTCGGGCTACCCGATGTTCGGCGGCATCATGTCGAGCTCCTGAAACCGCGCGCCGCGCGTCCTGCGTCCTGCGTCCTGCGTCCTGCGTCCTGCGTCCTGCGAAGGCGCGGTGACCGGACGAGGGCGGGGCGAATCTCGCCATCCGGCCCGGAGAGACACAGTTCGGGGCCACTTCTCGAGGTGAGAAGTGGCCCCGAGCGTTTTCTGCAGGGGCGGTATCAGGCCAAGTGGCGGATAGCCTGGGCCGAGTATTTCCCTACGCGATGATCTACCCCAGCATGTTCCTGGCCCCCTACCCCGACCGGATCCTCTTCCGGCGGCGCGACGAGCGGAGAGCGATGAGCGGGAACGGGATGGTCTGGCTGCTCGTGGTGGGCGGGGTGGTGGTCGCCGTCACCCTGACCGTCGCCGTACGGCTACTGATCCGGCTGGTGCGCACCCGGCGGCTGCTGGGGGAGGCCGGGGTGCCGGTGTCGGGCAAGGTGACCTTCTGGGCGGCGGTCGCCTACCTGGTGTTCCCGGTCGACCTGCTGCCGGACCCGATCCTGCTCGACGACATCGGCTTCCTGCTGCTGGCCCTGCGGTCCCTGCACAAGGCCGCGGGGCAACTACCGGAAGGCGCCTCGGGCAAGGGCGTTCGAAGCTGACCCTGCCGTGATCCGCCGCATAGGTGCGGTAGACCCACGGGAGGCCGCCGGGTTCCTATAGTCGAGGCATGGCTGAAGGTGAGGGGACCGCGCGGGTCGACAGCTGGGTGTGGGCCGTCCGGCTCACCAAGACCCGCTCCATGGCCGCGGCGGCCTGCCGCGCGGGGCACGTCCGCGTCAACGGCGAGCGGGCCAAGCCGGCGCAGCCCGTGAAGCCGGGGGACGAGGTGCGGCTGCGGCACGCGGGGCGGGATCGGATCGTCGTCGTCTCGCGGATCGTGCGCAAGCGCGTCGGTGCGCCTGTCGCGGCGGAGTGCTTCGTCGACAACAGCCCCCCGCCGCCGCCCCGCGAGGCGGTCACCGCCGTGCCGCAGCGGGACCGCGGCACCGGACGGCCCACGAAACGGGACCGGCGCGAGATGGAGCGCCTGCGCGGCGAGCGCTGACACACCTCGGCCCGGCACCGTGCGCGGCGCGGGCCGACGCACCTCTGCCTCGTGCCGTGCGCTACGAGCGCTGACCCACCTCTATCCCGCGCCGCGGGCTGACACACCTCGGCCCGGCGCCTGGGCGCCGGGCCGAAATCACTCGCCCGTGAGCGAACCGCTGCCTCGGGCGGCGCTACTTACTTCAGGCGGTTACTTCAGGCGGCGCAACGCGCGCGTGGCGACGGGCGGGAGCAGGTCGACCGCCAGGCGGCGGGCGCGGGAGCGGCGGCGCGGCGTCTTCGCGGCGGCCGGCGCGGCCGGGGAACCGGCCCTGGGGCCCGGCACCATGGCCGACTCCCGCGCCGCCTCCCGCCCCGGCTCGTCCGCGAAACGGGAGGCGGGGTGCGGCGGGTTCTCGGGGCGGCCGCCGAAGCGCAGGACGCGCTGCCCCCCGATCTCCTGGATGCTGATCTTCATGTCGCCGCGGCTGTGCGCCTCGGCCAGCAGCTCCTCCTGGACGGGCTCGGGGTCGTCCCACGTGCCGTACAGCTTCTGGGTGCTGAGGCAGATCGGCCGCAGTCCACGGTTGAAGACGGCCTCCCAGGTGGCGGCGGCCACGCCGGGGGTGTGCTCGGAGCGGAAGTCGTCCAGCACGACCACGCCGCCCGGTACGAGCACTCGCTGCGCCGTCTCGATGTCCCCGGCCACGTGCTCGTAGAGGTGCGAGGCGTCGACGTGGACGAAGCGGCAGGTGTCCGGATCGAGCTCGTCCGCGAGCACGGACGTGGGGCCCTGGACGACCTCGGGCAGCTCGTCGTGGAAGGCCAGGTAGTTCTGCTCGAAGGCGACGCGGGTGAGGGTCGCGTACGACTTCCTGGCCTCGGCCGCGTTGTGCTGGTCGGGCGCGGGGGCGTCGAAGAGGTCGCAGACCGTGAAGCGCTCGTCCGGGCGCAGGAAGGTGGCCGTGAAGATGGCGCTCTTGCCCAGGTAGGCGCCCATCTCCAGGAGGTCTCCGCGCTCGCCCAGCCGCTCCTGACGGCCGAGGAGCGAGGCGAAGAGCACCTGGTCCAGGCTGGGGAACCACCCCTTGACATCGTTGAGCCGGCGGGGACGCTGCTGTTCTGCTCGGGCGAGGGTTGCCGTCATCTGCTGTCCTCGGTCGCGGGCGGGAGGGGGGAAGGGAGCCGCCACACTAGGGGCCGCAAAGCGTCGCGAAGTCATACCTCATGTGTGTGTTGTGTGCCGCTTTCCACAAGCGGAATCGCCGTTCTAAGGGAGACCGCCCGGGTCGAGGAGTGACCCGGGCGGCCTGGACTCCGGGCGAAGCCCGGCGGCGTCCGGAGGGGGCTATTGCTCGGGGAGGCTGTCCCGCTACTGCTCCGGGAGGCTGTCCCACGCCTCGCCCTCGCCGAACAGCTCGTACCCCTTCTCCGCCGCGATCTCCGCCGCGTGCGCCCGGCTGCGCACGGGCACCTCGTGTCTGCGGCTCCTGACCGTGGGCTGTGGACCGCCGTCGTCCTTGCCCGCCGCCGCGACGATCTTGTACGTCTCGTAGACGACCCGGCCCGGCTCCTTCTTGCTCCAGACCACGTGCATGCTGGTTCCCATCGGGCTCACTCCCCGTAGTCCCCGGAGGACGTGTCCCCTGGTTTCAGGTTCTCACTTGAAGAGGATCATCGCCCCCTGCGCAGGGTGGCGCGACCCTTACGCGGCGTACCGCGGTCCGGAGTTTTCCACAGGCTGGGGGCCTCGGCGGCGGAGTGTCGGCGGGGCCACGCAGAATGGGGCGCATGACTGACGAGAGCACTGGATCCGCCGCCGCGACGCCGGACTGGGAGAAGCGCTTCCGGGCGCCCCGGGTCGGGCTGCCGGACTGGGCGGAGCACGCGCCGGACCGCTCCCTGTTCGTGTCGAACGCGACGGGGACGTACGAGCTGTACGCGTGGGACCGGGCGACCGGTGAGCAGCGGCAGGCGACGGACCGGCCGAACGGGACGACGGATGGCGTGGTGTCGCCGGACGGCGCGTGGATCTGGTGGTTCGGGGACACCGACGGGGACGAGTTCGGGGTGTGGATGCGGCAGCCCTTCGAGGGCGGGCCGGACGAGCCGGCCGCCCCGGGGCTCGAGCCCTCCTACCCCGCGGGGCTCGCGCTCGGGCGGGACGGCACGGCGGTCGTCGGCCGGTCGACGGACGAGGAGGGCTCGACGGTCCACGTGGCCCGGCCCGGCGAGCCACCGGTGGAGATCTACCGGCACCGGGAGTCCGCGGGCGTGGGCGACCTGTCGCGCGACGGTTCGCTGATCGCGGTCGAGCACACGGAGCACGGCGACGCGATGCACTCCGCGCTGCGCGTCGTGCGGCTCGACGGCACGGCGGTCGCCGAGTTGGACGACACCAAGGGCGGCACCGTGGAGCTGGGCCTGTCCTGCTGGGGGTTCTCGCCCGTCGAGGGGGACAACCGGATGCTCGTCGGGCACCAGCGCGGCGGGCGCTGGGAGCCGATGATCTGGGACCCGCTGACCGGCGAGGAGACGGCCCTCACCCTCGACCTGCCCGGCGACATCGGCGCCGACTGGTACCCGGACGGCTCGGCCCTGCTGATCGACCACAGCCACCAGGCGCGCAGCGAGCTGTGGCGGTACGAGCCGGGCTCGGGCGCGCTCGTGCGCCTGGAGACCCCGGCGGGCACGGTGTCCGGGGCGAGCGCCCGCCCCGACGGCTCGGTCGAGTTCCTGTGGTCCTCGGCCGCGCTACCGCCGGTGGTCCGGTCGACGACCGGGCGGGCGGTCCTGGAAGCCCCCGGCATGAAGGCCCCCGGGTCGGTGCCGGTCACGGACGCGTGGGTGGAGGGCCCCGGCGGGCGGGTGCACGCACTCGTGCAGAAGCCCGGGGGCGAGGGCCCGTTCCCGACCGTCTTCGACATCCACGGCGGCCCGACCTGGCACGACAGCGACGCCTTCGCCGCCGGACCCGCCGCCTGGATCGACCACGGCTTCGCCGTCGTACGGGTCAACTACCGCGGCTCGACCGGCTACGGCCGGGCCTGGACCGACGCGCTGAAGCACCGGGTCGGGCTCATCGAGCTGGAGGACATCGCGGCCGTACGGGACTGGGCTGTCAGCTCCGGGCTCGCGGACCCGGCGCGGCTGGTGCTGGCCGGCGGCTCGTGGGGCGGCTACCTCACGCTGCTCGGCCTCGGCACGCAGCCAGAGGCCTGGGCGCTGGGCCTGGCCGCAGTGCCGGTCGCGGACTACGTCACGGCGTACCACGACGAGATGGAGGCGCTGAAGGCGATGGACCGCACACTGCTGGGCGGGACGCCGGAGGAGGTGCCGGAGCGGTTCGAGGCGTCGTCACCACTGACGTACGTGGACGAGGTGCGGGCGCCGGTCTACATCTCCGCGGGGGTGAACGACCCGCGCTGCCCGATCCGGCAGGTGGAGAACTACGTGCGGCGGCTGGCGGAGCGGGGCGCGCCGCACGAGGTGTACCGCTACGACGCGGGGCACGGCTCGCTGGTCGTGGAGGAGCGGATCAAGCAGGTACGGAAGGAGATCGAGTTCGCCCAGCGGCACCTGCCTGCGACGGGCTGACCGGGCCAGGCGGGGCAGATTGGGTCGGGCCGGGGTCCGGCCAGTCGGGTCCGGTCGGGCCGGGGTCCGGCCAGGCAGGTCCGGCCGGGCTGAGCTCGATCGCTCGGGCGGCGCGCGGCCGACGGGTTCTGCCGTCTCCCGGGCGACCGGTCCTGCCATCTCCCGACCGACCAGTTCTGCCGTCTCCCGGGCGACCGGTTCCGCCGCCTCCCGGGCGACCAGTCCTGCTGACTCCGGGTGGCCAGGCCGCGCCCGGTACGTCGGTCGGGTCCGGGTGGTCAGTCCACCGGGGCGGTCGGGCGGGCCGCGGCCGGGTCTGTGCCCGGCGAGCCGACCGCCGTCCCGGTCGGCACCCGCTCGGCAGCCGTCCCCGCGTCCGGAGGAAGGCCCAGGGCCAGATCGCGCTGGGCCTCCACCTCGCGCCGGAAGAGGCGGAACCACATGAAGATGACGAAGCCCGCGAAGACGAACCACTCACCGGTGTAGCCGAGGTTCTGGAACGCCTTGAGGTCCAGCCCACTGCCCTCGGCCGCGACCGGCGGCACGGGCCGCAGCGCACCCGCGCCCTCGGGGAGCGTGATCCACGCGTCGTACACCGCGTACGGCACCAGGTTGACCAGGGAGGCCGCGCTGATCACGCCGACCTGGCCGTCCGGGAGGCCGCCGCCCGCCTGGACGCCGTCGCTGCCCTGGTTCTCGGAGGCCTGGAGCGCGCCGGTCACGGTCACCTCGCCGCGCGGCGGGGCGGGCACCGCGCCGCGCCGGGCGGCCGTGTCCGCTGCACCGGGCAGCCAGCCGCGTACGACGGGCAGCGCCTCGCCGCCGTCCGTGCGCAGCAGGGCGAGGACGTAGTAGCCGGACCTGTCGTCCAACCGGCGGTCTGGAACGAGGAGTTGGCGGTCGTCGTAGCGGCCGGTGGCGGTGGCCCGGCGGCCCGAGGTCTCCTTGGTGACCGGCAGCAGTCGCGCCAGCGGCGCGGCGTCCGCCTCGGCGGCGGCCGCGCCGTCCCGCTGCCGCTCCTGATGGGAGTCGACGCGCGCCTCGAAGCGGTCGAGCTGCCAGCTGCCCATGAACAGGCAGAAGGGCACGCCGAGCGCGACGAAGAGGTTGATTCCCCACCAGCGGGGAGTCAGCAGGAACCGGTACACACCACAACGGTACGGGGCCCGGGCGGGGTTCCCGCTGCGGGGGTGCGGCCGGGGCCGCCGCTGTCGGGGACTGCCGGGTCGCCGGGCACCGGGCCACCGGGCCACCAGGCCACCAGGCCACCAGGCCACCAGGCCACCAGGCCACCAGGCCACCAGGCCACCAGGCCACCAGGCCACCAGGCCACCAGGGCACCAGGGCACCAGGGCACCAGGGCACCAGGGCGGAAACCGGCAGGGCCCCGGCGCAGACACGGGTGATCGTGGCCACCCGCCACAGCGGGGCGCCCCGCCTGAGGTGCACGGCTTGGGGTCGGCACCGCGACTCGGCGACGCAGCAGGCTCCCCGGCAATCGTGCCCGCCGCAGCGGCCTGGCCCGCGCAGCGAGAACGGCAGCGAGCCGTTACTTCACCGTCGCCAGCGCTCCCGTGCGGTAGACCGTGCCCGCGCAGGCGCCCGAGATCGTGGCACTCGCCGCCGCGGGGTCGCCGGCCTGCGGCGTGTGGCTGAGCTCGACGCTCCCGGTGGGTGGCGCGGCCGGCTCCTCGGCGGCCGTGTCCGCCGCGGCGGGTTTGCCGTCCGGAGCCGCGCCCTCCGTGCTGCCGGAGGTCGCGGGGTCGGGCGAGGCTCCCGGCTTCTGGCAGCCGCCGGTGCCCTCCTCCGCGGGAATCCAGGCGTACTTGACCTCGTACGCCGCCCCCGGCTGGAGGATCACCTGCTGCGGTTCGGTGGCCGGGTCGGGCAGGCCGGTGGCCGGATCGCCCGCCGTGTGGTCGACGACCTTGACCGCGGCCGCGTCCGAGCCGCCCTGGGCCGAGGCGAGGACGAGCCCGCCGCCGTCGACCGCGCAGGCCGTGCCGGAGGTGTTGGCGACCCGGAAGGAGCCGTAGGCGGTCTTCGAACCGTCGAGCGTGCCGGGCGAGGAGGTGCCGTTGGTCAGCTGGTTGCGCGTGCAGGTGGGGGAGGTGGCGGCCATGGTCTCGGAGGGGTCGGCGCCCTTGCCGACCGTGGTGGAGCCCGGTTCCTCGGACGCGCCGTCCTTCTTCTCGCCCTTGCCCTTCTTGGCGCGCTCCTCTTCGGCCCTGCCGGACGGCGCGCCTACGGGGGCGCCGCCACCGCGCTCGTCCGACGGCCCGCCCGAGGCCTCGCCCGCGGCGCGCTCGCTGTGCCCGGCGTTGGCCGGGTACTCGTCCAACACCCCGCCGTTCTGGGCGACATGCACCAGGGCGGGCACGGCGGTGCCGACGAGGATCACCGCGGCCGCGGCGCCCACGAGCGCCTGCCGCTTGCGCGCGCGGCGGGCGGGAACAGCCCGCCGCAGGTGGTCGAGGGCGTCGGGCGAGGGCTGGAGCTCCTCGACGGCGGTGTGCAGCAGCCGACGCAGCTCCTGCTCGCCACTGCCCGACTGCCCCCTCAATCGGTGCAGTTCGCCCGCCGGGTCGAGGCGGTCCGGATCCACCGGCCCGCCCGGGCCGGTGGATCCGTGGTGCTGCTTGCTCATGCCGGGGCCTCCATGGCGACGCGCAGCGCCGCGATTCCCCGTGATCCGTACGCCTTGACCGAGCCCAGCGATATGCCGAGGGCGTCCGCGACCTGGGCCTCGGTCATGTCGGCGAAGTAGCGCAGCACGAGGACCTCGCGCTGCCGGCGCTGCAGTCCCCGCATCGCCTTGATCAATTGGTCGCGCTCCAGCTGCTCGTACGCCCCCTCCTCGGCGCTCGCCATGTCGGGCATCGGCTTCGAGAGCAGCTTCAGCCCGAGGATCCGGCGGCGCAGCGCGGAGCGGGACAGGTTGACGACCGTCTGCCGCAGGTAGGCGAGGGTCTTCTCCGGATCGCGGACCCTACTACGCGCGCTGTGCACGCGGATGAACGCCTCCTGTACGACGTCCTCGCAGGAGGCGGTGTCGTCGAGGAGGAGGGCGGCGAGTCCGAGCAGGGAGCGGTAGTGGGCCCGGTAGGTCTCGGTGAGGTGGTCGACGGTGGTGCCGGCGGCCATCGCGTCGTCAGAGCCTTCGCGCTGCGAGGGGATGCGGCCCGGCCGGGCGGCGGGCATGGGGGAGATCACCGGGAAGCCGCCGGTCGTACGGGGGCCCAGTGGGCGCAGAACCGCCGCGCCGCCCCCATTCGCTGCAATGCCGAATACCTCTGCCACGCATGTTGGACACGCATCCCCCCGTCAGGGTTGTACGCGTGGGCAACCGCGCTTGACATGGAGTCAATTGCCCTCATACGCACCCTTCTTTCCTCATGTCCCTTTTACTGCGGCCCGCATGACCCATTCCGGCCACACCGCGGCGCGGCCCGAGAGACGGCAGCAAAGACGCTCCCCACCCGACTGCGGTTGCAGAAGGGCGGGGAGCGAATCGTCGAACAGATCCAGGGCCCAGCACAAGTGGTATGGACCACCGATCGGCTCACGTAATCTTCACAGAGTCCGCGATGGGGCTCCACACGGTTTTTTACGCGGCAGCGAGCTCCGCCGCAACAACTTCCGCGATCTGGGCGGTGTTCAGGGCCGCCCCCTTGCGCAAGTTGTCACCGCAGACGAACAGTTCAAGGGCCTTGGGGTCGTCCAGCGAGCGCCGGACCCGGCCCACCCAGGTCGGGTCGGTGCCCACGACGTCCGCCGGCGTCGGGAACTCGCCCTCGGCCGGGTTGTCGCACAGCACCACGCCCGGCGCGGTGGAGAGGATCTCGTGCGCCCCGGCGACCGTGACCTCGTTCTCGAACCGCGCGTGCACGGTCAGCGAGTGCGTGGTGATCACCGGGACCCGTACGCAGGTCGCGGTGACCCGCAGGTCCGGCAGGCCGAGGATCTTGCGGGACTCGTTGCGGACCTTCAGCTCCTCCGAGGACCAGCCGTCCTCCTTCAACGAGCCCGCGAACGGCACCACGTTGAAGGCGATCGGCGCCGGGTACGGGCCCAGGTCGCCCACGGCGCGGCGGACGTCGCCGGGCTGGCTGCCCAGGTCCGTACCCGCCACCTTGGCGACCTGGTCGCGCAGGGTGTCGATGCCCTCCTTGCCGGAGCCGGAGACCGCCTGGTACGAGGAGACGATCAGCTCGCTCAGCCCGAACTCGGCGTGCAGCGCGCCCAGCGCGACGATCATCGAGAGGGTCGTGCAGTTGGGGTTGGAGATGATGCCGCGCGGACGGACCCGCGCGGCGTGCGCGTTCACCTCGGGAACGACCAGCGGAACGTCCGGGTCCATCCGGAACGCGCCGGAGTTGTCCACCGCGACCGCGCCCTTGGCGGCGGCGATCGGCGCCCACTGCGCGGAGACCTCGTCGGGCACGTCGAACATCGCGATGTCGACGCCCTCGAAGGCCTCCTCGCTCAGCGCGATGACCTCGACCTGCTCACCGCGTACGGTCAGCTTCCTGCCGGCCGAGCGCGGGGAGGCGATGAGGCGGATCTCGCCCCAGACGTCGGCGCGCTCGGACAGGATGCCGAGCATGACGGTGCCCACGGCACCGGTCGCGCCGACCACGGCCAGGGTCGGCTTCTTCGCTGCACTCATCGGCCCGTACCTCCGTACACCACGGCCTCGTCGCTGTCGCTGTCCAGGCCGAAGGCGGTGTGCACCGCGCGGACGGCCTCGTTGACGTCGTCGGCCCGCGTGACGACGGAGATGCGGATCTCCGAGGTGGAGATCAGCTCGATGTTGACCCCGGCATTCGACAGGGCCTCGAAGAAGCCCGCGGTGACGCCCGGGTTGGTCTTCATGCCGGCGCCGACGAGCGAGATCTTGGCGATCTGGTCGTCGTAGCGCAGCGACTCGAAGCCGATGCCGGACTTGGTGCGCTCCAGCGCCGCAATCGCCTTCTTGCCCTCCGACTTGGGGAGGGTGAAGGAGATGTCGGTCAGGCCCGTGGCGGCCGCCGAGACGTTCTGCACCACCATGTCCAGGTTGATCTCGGCGTCCGCGATGGCGCGGAAGATCGTCGCGGCCTCGCCCGGCTTGTCGGGCACCCCGACAACCGTGATCTTGGCTTCGGACGTGTCGTGGGCAACCCCCGAGATGATCGCCTGCTCCATCGGCTGGTCCCCTTGTTCATGCGGCTTGTGCGGCTTGTGCGCCTCGTGCGGCTCGTTGCTGACCCACGTGCCCCGAAGGCCCGAGAAGGACGAGCGGACGTGGATCGGGATGTTGTAGCGGCGCGCGTACTCCACGCAGCGGTGCAGCAGCACCTTGGAGCCGGAGCTCGCGAGCTCCAGCATGTCCTCGAACGAGATCCACTCGATCTTGCGGGCCTTCTTCACAACCCGTGGGTCGGCGGTGAAGACGCCGTCCACGTCGGTGTAGATCTCGCACACCTCGGCGTCCAGCGCGGCGGCCAGCGCCACCGCGGTGGTGTCGGAACCGCCGCGGCCGAGGGTGGTGATGTCCTTCTTGTCCTGGGACACGCCCTGGAACCCGGCGACGATGGCGATGTTGCCCTCGTCCAGCGCGGTCCTGATCCGGCCCGGCGTGACATCGATGATCCGCGCTTTGTTGTGGACCGAGTCGGTGATGACGCCTGCCTGGCTGCCGGTGAACGACTGCGCCTCGTGTCCGAGGTTTTTGATCGCCATCGCCAGCAGCGCCATGGAGATTCGCTCTCCGGCGGTCAGCAGCATGTCGAACTCTCGTCCGACAGGCATCGGGGATACCTGCTCGGCGAGATCGATCAGCTCGTCCGTCGTGTCGCCCATCGCCGAAACCACGACGACCACCTGGTGGCCGCTCCGCTTGGCTTCGACGATCCTCTTGGCGACGCGCTTGATGCCCTCGGCATCCGCAACGGAGGAGCCGCCGTACTTCTGCACGACAAGGCCCACGTGCGCTCCTCGCAACTCTGTCTTCCGGGGACCCCTCAACAGGATCCTTCGGTCGGCTCAGTCTAACGAGCAGGCGGAATCGGCCGCCTCGATATCGCATGGTGAGACACGCTGCTCACTCCGTGGATCATCGAGTGGGGCCCGCATCCCGTGCCCGCTCCGCGAAGGCCCCTGCCCGCTGGCGGGCGGGACACACGGGAACGTAACCCAGTTCACAGCTGTGGAGGTCGTGCGCCGGGGGCTCACCGGAAGCTTGCCGAGGGCCTGCCCGGTGCTTTTCCGGGACTTCTGCCAGTGGCAGGCGGGGGTTCCGGACCGCGGACCGCCGTCAGCGGCGAACGGGTTTCCGGGACCGCCGTCAGCGGCGGGCGGGCCGCAGCCCCAGCGGCGCGCCGAGCTCCTCGGCCATCACACGGCCCGCCTCCTCCTCCAGCGAGCCGTCGTCCGTCGCGGCCTCCGTGTCCGTGTCCAGGCCGTTCAGCTCGCCCAGCGGCGACTCGGTCCTGATGTGCGCCAGCAGCGACTGCAGGGCACGGAGCGTGGCGGAGGCGGTCGGCCCCCAATTGGAGAAGTACGAGAACTGCCACCACCACAGCGCCTCGGTCACCCGGCCCGCCCGGTAGTGGGCCATGCCGTGCCGCAGATCCGTGATGATGTCCGCCAGATCGTCGGAGATCCGGCAGGCCACGGGCTCGCTGCGCGGCACGTACGGGTCGAAGACCTCGGAGTAGACGTCGGCCGGGTCGAGCAGGGCGGCGAACCGTTCCCGCAGCTCGTCGACGTCGTCCGGCTCCGGGCCGGTGTCCTCCTCGTACCGCTGGTCGGGGACGATGTCCTCGTGCGCGCCGAGCCGCCCGCCCGCGAGCAGCAGCTGCGAGACCTCCAGCAGGAGGTACGGGATGGCGCTGCCGGGCTCGTCGCCCTTGGCCACCTCGGTGACCGCGACGATGAAGCTCTCCACCTGGTCCGCGATGGACGCGGAGAAGTCGTCCGGGTCCTGCCCGGTCGCGTGGAGCATGGGTTCGTGGAGCGTGGCGTCAGACATCGAGAAGTCGTCTCCCTTCGAAGGCACGGCCCAGCGTGACCTCGTCGGCGTACTCCAGGTCTCCCCCGACAGGGAGCCCGCTGGCCAGTCGCGTGACCTTCAGCCCCATGGGCTTGACCATGCGCGCGAGGTAGGTGGCCGTGGCCTCCCCCTCGAGGTTCGGGTCGGTCGCCAGGATCAGCTCGGTGACGGTGCCGTCGGCGAGCCGCGCGAGCAGCTCCCTGATCCGCAGGTCGTCCGGGCCCACGCCCTCGATGGGGCTGATCGCCCCGCCGAGCACGTGGTAGCGGCCGCGGAACTCACGGGTCCGCTCGATCGCGACGACGTCCTTGGGCTCCTCGACCACGCAGATGACCGCCCGGTCGCGGCGCGGGTCCTGGCAGACCCGGCACTGCTCCTCCTGCGCCACGTTGCCGCAGACGGAGCAGAACCGGACCCTGGCCTTCACCTCGGTCAGCGCGTGGGCGAGCCGGCGGACGTCCGCCGGCTCGGCCTGGAGGACGTGAAAGGCGATCCGCTGCGCGCTCTTGGGACCGACGCCGGGCAGCCTGCCCAGTTCGTCGATGAGGTCCTGGACCACGCCTTCGTACACGGAACGCCGTCTCCTTCTTCTTCCTCTGGTGCTGTCCTGTTGTCGAGGGCCCTGCTGTCGCGGACCTGTCTGCCGCTGGTGCCGCCTGTCGCTGTCCGGCTTGTCGCTGCTCCGCTGATTGCTGCTCTGCCTATTGCCGACCCGGGGCCTACCGCCCGGCCACGTACGCTAGTTGATCCGTTGTCAAGACCGGATCAACTACGGGAAGCGCGCCCGCTCAGAAGGGCATCCCCGGCATGCCGGGGAGGCCCTGGGCAAGCGGGCCGAGCTTCTGCTGCTGGAGCTCCTGCGCGGCGCCGGTCGCGTCCCGTACGGCCGCGAGAACCAGATCCGCCAGGGTCTCCGTGTCCTCAGGATCCACCGCCTTGGGGTCGATGACCAGGCTCTGGAGCTCGCCGGCCCCATTGACCGTGGCCTTCACCAGACCGCCGCCCGCGGAGCCCTCGACCGGGGTCTCGGCCAGTTCCTGCTGGGCCGCGGCGAGGTCCTGCTGCATCTTCTGGGCCTGCTGCAGCAGCTGCTGCATGTTGGGCTGCCCACCACCGGGAATCACGGCTTCGCTCCTGCGCGTTCGACGACTTTTGCTTGGTAACCCGAGCCTACGCGCCTTGGGCTGGGCTCGCCGCCAAGCCGGGGGAACGCCCGCGGAGGCCTGATCCGGGGCCTTACGCGGGGGTTTACCCGGGGCTTTACCCGGGGCTTTACGCGGAGGTTACGCGGGGTGGATCGCGGGCGACGGCGCAGCGAGAGGGCTACACGCCGCAACCCCCGCTCACTCGTTGTTGAACTCCTCGATCACCGTGGCTCCCAGCTCGCGGACGATCAGATCGTGGCCCGACAGGGCCGAGTCATCGAGGTCAGGATCGTCCTCGGCGGGCATGTCGTCCTCGATCGAGAACGGGGGCGGCTCGGCCTCGCGGTACGCCTGCGAGGCGTCGGGCCGCGGCCCCGACTGCCGTTCAGACGCGCCGGGTTGGGACGCGGAAGGCGCCGAGGGTGGTACGGGGGCGGGCGCGGGGCGCGGCGAAGCCTGCTGCGCGGGAGGTGGTGCGGAGGCGGCGGGTCCGGAGGACCAGCCGCCGGTGCCGGCTGTCGGGGAACCGGCTCCAGGCACGCCCGCGCCGCCGCCCGCGAATCCGCCGCCGGGGCGGGCACCCGCCCCGGCGGGGGCACCCGCGCCGCCCGAGGGGTCGACAAC
>NZ_LIQY01000082.1 GCF_001418495.1 Streptomyces pathocidini
TCGGCCCCTCCGGCTGCGGCAAGTCCACCTCCCTGCGGATGCTCGCGGGCCTCGAGGACGTCAACAGCGGCTCCATCCGGATCGGCGACCGCGACGTCACCCACCTCCCACCCAAGGACCGGGACATCGCCATGGTGTTCCAGAACTACGCGCTCTACCCGCACATGACCGTCGCCGACAACATGGGCTTCGCGCTCAAGATCGCGGGCGTGCCGAAGGCCGAGATCCGGCAGAAGGTCGAGGACGCGGCGAAGATCCTCGACCTCACCGAGTACCTGGGCCGCAAGCCCAAGGCGCTCTCCGGCGGTCAGCGCCAGCGCGTCGCGATGGGCCGCGCGATCGTGCGTGAGCCGCAGGTCTTCCTCATGGACGAGCCGCTGTCGAACCTCGACGCCAAGCTTCGCGTCCAGACCCGCACCCAGATCGCCAGCCTCCAGCGCCGGCTCGGCATCACCACCGTGTACGTGACCCACGACCAGGTCGAGGCCATGACCATGGGCGACCGCGTGGCGGTCCTCAAGGACGGCCTCCTCCAGCAGGTCGACTCGCCGCGCAACATGTACGACCGCCCGGCCAACCTCTTCGTCGCGGGCTTCATCGGCTCCCCGGCCATGAACCTCGTAGAGGTTCCGATCACCGACGGCGGCGTGAAGTTCGGCAACAGCGTCGTGCCGGTCAACCGCGAGGCCCTGTCCTCCGCGAGCGACAAGGGCGACCGCACGGTCACCGTGGGTGTGCGCCCCGAGCACTTCGACGTGGTCGAGGAGAACGGCGGCTCGAACCTCTCCAAGGAGTCGGACGACGCCCCGGCCGGTCTGGCCGTGACCGTCAACGTCGTCGAGGAACTAGGCGCCGACGGCTACGTCTACGGCACCGCCGAGGTCGGCGGCGAGAAGAAGGACCTGGTCGTCCGCGTCAGCGGCCGCCGGGTCCCGGAGAAGGGCTCCCAGCTCCACGTCGTGCCGCGCGCCGGCGAGACCCACGTCTTCTCCACCTCCTCCGGCGAGCGCCTCACCGACTGACGCTCCCCGAGCCCGCAACGCGGCGCCGTACGCCTGTCCTTGGGCATACGGCGCCGCGTCACATATCGGCACACTTCCGGCGTTTCGATCTCGAACGTCAACACGCCGTACGGGCCGCCTCGGCGATCCGTACCTCAAGAGGGTGACTAAATGTCGCCAAATCACTACCGCTCGCTACGATCTCGGGCGTGAACCAAGCAGCCCGCCGCATCGGCAGAACCCTCGCACTCGTCCTCCCGGTCGTCCTCGTGCTCTCGGGGACCCTGGCGGTCGCCCGCGTCCCCTGGGCGGCACCCGACGCCGACTCCCAGGTACTCACCGCCTCCGCGGAGACCGCCTCCACGCGCGCGCAGGCCCGCGCCCCGCACGAGATCCTGCGGGACCGGCTGCTGGCCGAACTCCAGGAGAAGGACCCGGGCTCCGCGCTCACCCACCTCCAGGAGGAGACCAGCCGCCGCCCCTCGCTGGCCAGGCACTGCGTCTCGATCGCCCGCGCCCTGGGCCGGGCCGCGGTCGCCAAGTACGGCGATACGCGCGCGCAGAGCTTCGCCCGCCCCGTCTGCGACACCTCCTTCGCCTACGGCGTGGCCCAGGAGGCCGGCTGACCGCTACGGGCTCACCCGAGCCCACCAGCCCCGGCACCAGAACCGGCCCACCTGGAACACCTGGAACACCCGGCGCACCGGAGCACACAGCGGGCGCAAACCGTACGCAACACGCGGCGCGCTCCCCAGCACATAAGGTGCGGACCATGACAGGTCAACACAGCGCGGGCCCCGACGAGAACAACGGCAACGGCCGGAACAGCGCCGTGCACCCCACGCAGGCCGTGGTCCTGGCCGGAGGCCAAGGGTCGCGGCTGCGGCCGTACACCGACGACCGCCCCAAGCCGATGGTCGAGATTCCCGGTACCGGGACCCCGATCATCGGCCACCAACTGGCCTGGCTGGCCGCCGAAGGCGTCACGGACGCCGTCGTCTCCTGCGGTCACCTCGCCGAGGTCCTCCAGGACTGGCTGGCGGCCGCCGCGGACCAACTCCCGCTGCGGGTCACCACGGTCATCGAGAAGGAGCCTCTGGGGCGCGGTGGCGGCCTGAAGTTCGCGGCCGCCTCACTGCCCCGCCCCGACCGCCCCTGGTACGCGACGAACGGCGACGTCTGGACGCGCTTCTCCCTGCGTGAGATGGCCGAATTCCACCAGGAGCGCGGCGCGTTGGCGACCCTGGCCCTGGCCCGGCCGCGCATCCCCTGGGGCGCCGTGGAGACCGACGAGTTCGGCCACG
The DNA here is from genome assembly GCF_001418495.1 of Streptomyces pathocidini. Taxonomy (GTDB): domain Bacteria; phylum Actinomycetota; class Actinomycetes; order Streptomycetales; family Streptomycetaceae; genus Streptomyces; species Streptomyces pathocidini. Next base: position 2,306 of record NZ_LIQY01000082.1, read on the forward strand.
TCCTCGACTTCATCGAGTCCCCGCCCTCGCCGTACCTCATCAACGCGGGCGTGTACGTCTTCTCCGCCGCCTTCGCCGACCTGCTGCCCGAGCGCGGCGACCACGAGCGCGCCACCTTCCCGCGGTTGGCGCGCGAACGCCGCCTGGCGGGCTTCCCGCTGCCTCAGGGGGCGTACTGGCGCGCCATCGACACGGCGAAGGACCTCTCCGAGGCGGCCAAGGAGCTGGAAGCCTCGCAGGCCCACTGACACCGGCGCAGACCGCCCACGCTCGGCCCCTGGCACGCACACCCCCGCGCTCCCGCCACACCCCAACGCGCCCCCGTACGCGGGCACATCCGGGAACCAAAACGACCCGCCCGCCCATTGAAGGGCAGGCGGGTCGTCCACAGGCCGGGCGCTCAGCCCAGCAGGCCTCCCAGCGCACCACCGGTGCTGGAGCCGCCGTCCGAGCCGCCGCTCGAACCGCCCGAGCCGTCACCGCCACCCGAGCCACCCGGGCTCGACGAGCCGCCACCGCTGGAGGACGACGAGCCGGACGTGCCGCTCGCGGGCGGCGCGGGCGCCTCCGGCTGGGACGGAGCCTGGTCGGAGCCGCCCGTGCCGGACGGCGTCTGGCCAGGCTGCTGGCCGCCCGTGCCGACCGTCCCGGTCTCCCGTGCCACACCCGGCTCGGTCGAGGCCCCGGACTCCTCGGACGGGCCCTCGCTGCGCCGTGCCTCCGGCGAGCCGGAACCCTCCGACGTCGGCCCCTGCGAGGCCCGTTCGGCCTCCGACTTCCGCGGCAGCGGCTTCCCGGGCAGGTGGTTGCGCGGTGCCTCGGTCGGCCCCGGCACCGTCGTCATGTCCGTGGACCGGACCGCGCCGCCGAGCATCGAGCCGATCAGCAGGGACAGCCCGACGACCACCGTCGCCATGGCCGTACCCCGCCGCAGCACGCGCCGCCGCAGCTCCCAGATCGAGACGCGCGGGCCGAGCCGCCGCCAGGCCTCGCCCGCGAGCCGGGCGTCCAGCGAGTAGACGGGCGCGCCCGCGATGATCAACGGGCTCCAGGCCGCGAGGTAGATGATGTCCGGCGCCTCGTACACCGGGACGCTCCGCCAGGTCACGGTGACCAGCAGCGCGGCCGAGAGCAGCGCGCCCACCGAGGCGGCCACCCGCTGCCACAGCCCGAAGATCGTCAGTACGCCGACCAGGACCTGGAGGAAGGCGACGGTCAGACCGGCCCCCACAGGATGGGAGAGGGCGAAGTCCCGCAGCGGGGAGGCGAATTGCCACGGGTGCAGGTTGTGCAGCCAGGTCACCATCGAGCCGCGGTCGCCGCCGTCGAAGTAGACGGGGTCGCAGAGCTTGCCCATCCCGGCGTAGATGGAGATGAAGCCAAGGAAGACGCGCAGCGGGAGCAGGACGACGCCGAGGTTCATCCGGCGGCCCGGGTAGTACGCGTGTCGCACGCTGTCGGAGCCGCTCCGGCCCTCCGCCTCGTCCTCGAACTCGTCGAGCTCGAACTCCCCGCCCTCGTACGGCTCGTGGCGGTCGTACGCGCCGCGGCCGCCGTACGTGCCGGGCCCGCCGAGGCCGCCCTCGGCAGGCCTGTAGGGCTCGTAGGGGCCGCCGCCCGGGCGTACGGGCCGCAGGACCGCGGTGTCGTCGAGCTGCGGGGCACGCGGGCCGATGACCGTGGGCGCGTCGTCGACCCGGATCCGCGGCAGCACCTGGGTCACGCCGTCGTGGTTGGCGCCGCCCACGGTCTCCGTGCCGGCGCCGGAGTTCCGCACGGCCTGGAGGAGCCGGCCGGCCGCCGGGTCCCCTGGTTCGGTGCGGCCGCTCCATACGACGGGGGCCCGGCGCTTGCCGGCCCCCTCGTAACGCGCGGAGTCCTCCTGGCTTCCCGGGCCCAGGGCGCCCGCGGTGCGCGGCCGCGCCACGGTCGCCAGCGCGCCTTCGAGCGGCGCGGTGCCGGCCGGCGCGGCCGGGCCGCGAGGCGGTGTGGTGGCGAGCTGCACGCGGAAGCTCGCGTGGTTGACGACGACCTGCGCGGGGTCGCACGGCACCTTCACCGTGCTCAGCGCAGGGTCGTCGTGGTATCCCGACGAGCGTCCCCCCGAAGGGCGGGGTGTTCTGGTGTCCACGCTCATCTAACCGAGTGACCCGGCGTTAAGACACTGCCTTGACGGGCCCGATGTGTCCGAGACCCGTCAAGATCCCCCCGCCTGGGGCCATTTGGGGCACTGAGGTGTCAACTCCGGTGGCCGGACCGCCCACCGGCCACCCGCCGAGAAACTCAGCGCCGGCGCCGGGCCGCCTCGTAGAGGACCACGCCCGCGGCCACACCCGCGTTGAGGGACTCCGCACCACCGGGCATCGGGATCCGCACCCTGATGTCGCAGGTCTCGCCGACCAGCCGGGACAGCCCCTTGCCCTCACTGCCGACGACGATCACGACCGGACCGTCCAGGACCTCCAGGTCCTGCAGCTCGGCCTCGCCGTCCGCGGCCAGCCCCACGACCGTGATCCCGGCCTTCTGGTACGCCTCGAGGGCGCGCGTCAGATTCGTGGCGCGGGCCACCGGCGTACGGGCCGCCGTGCCGGCCGAGGTCTTCCAGGCACCCGCCGTCATCCCGGCCGCGCGCCGCTCGGGGACGACGACGCCGTGCCCGCCGAAGGCGCACACGGAGCGCACGACGGCGCCGAGATTGCGCGGGTCGGTGACCCCGTCCAGGGCGACGATCAGCGGGTCCTCGCCGTCGTCGAAGGCCGCCGCGGCCAGGTCCTCGGGGTGCGCGTACTCGTACGGCGGGACCTGGAGGACCAGGCCCTGGTGGTTGAGCCCGTTCGTCATCCGGTCCAGCTCGGGCTTCGGCGCCTCCATGAGGGCGATGCCGCCGCGGTCCGCCGCGAGCTGGAGCGCCTCGCGCACCCGCTCGTCGTTGTCGATGAACTGCTGGACGTAGAGCGTGTTCGCGGGCACCCCGTCGCGCAGCGCCTCGAAGACCGGGTTGCGGCCGACGACCAGCTCATGGGTGCCCTTGGGCCCGCCGCGGCGCGGAGCCGGGCGACGGGAGGCCTGCTTGGCCCTCGCCTGCGCGGCCCGCTGCTTGGCGTGCCCCTTGCGCATCTCGGCGGGCGGGGTCGGGCCCTTGCCCTCAAGAGCGCGGCGCCGCTTGCCGCCGCTGCCGACCGTCGCGCCCTTCTTGTTCGTGGTGCGGCGGTTCCTGCGCTGGCTGTTCCCCGCCATGCGTCACCAGATCTTTCCTGCGTCGTGTGCTTGTCGTACTCGAACAGTGTGCCGGACGGCGCGGCGGCTCCGCGCCGTACCGGCCCGCCCATAGGCCCCGGGGCCGAACCGGCTCTATAGGACCGGCTTCCATGGAACCGGCTCTATAGGACCGAGGCCCCGCCCCAAGAGCCGGTGGATCAGCGCGGGCCGAGCTCCCAGCGCGGGCCGCTCGGGGTGTCCTCGATGACCAGACCCGACTGCTGGAGCTGGTCCCGGATGGCGTCCGCCGTCGCGTAGTCCTTGCGTGCCCGGGCCGCCTGGCGCTGCTCCAGCACCAGCCGTACGAGGGAGTCCACCACGCCGTGCAGGTCCTCGCCGCGGTCCCCGCCCCCGGACCACTGCTCGTCCAGCGGGTCCAGGCCCAGGACGCCGAGCATCGCGCGGACCTCGGCGAGCCGGGCGACCGCCGCCTCCTTGTCGTCGGCGGTCAGCGCCGAGTTCCCCTGGCGCACGGTCGTGTGCACGATGGCCAGCGCCTGCGGCACGCCCAGGTCGTCGTCCATGGCCTCGGCGAACGCCGGCGGCACCTCGGGCGCGGGCTCCACCGGGCCCCCGGCCTTCTCCACCACCCGCTGCACGAAGCCCTCGATCCGCGCGAAAGCGGACTCGGCCTCGCGCAGCGCCTCCTCGCTGTACTCGATCATGGACCGGTAGTGCGGGGTGCCCAGGTAGTAGCGCAGCACGATCGGGCGCCAGTGCTTGACCATCTCCGAGACGAGCACCGAGTTGCCGAGCGACTTGCTCATCTTCTCGCCGCTCATGGTGACCCAGCCGTTGTGGGCCCAGTACGCGGCGAACTCGTCCCCATAGGCCTTGGCCTGCGCGATCTCGTTCTCGTGGTGCGGGAAGACGAGGTCCACGCCGCCGCCGTGGATGTCGAAGGCGGCGCCCAGGTACTTGTGGGCCATCGCCGAGCACTCCAGGTGCCATCCCGGCCGGCCGCGGCCCCAAGGGGTCTCCCAGCTCGGCTCGCCCGGCTTGGCGGCCTTCCACATGGCGAAGTCGCGCGGGTCGCGCTTGCCGGTCTCCCCCTCGCCCGAGGGCTGCAGGAGGTTGTCCAGCTCCTGGTTGGAGAGCGCGAGATAGCCGGGGTAGGAGCGCACGTCGAAGTAGACGCTGCCGTCCGCCGCATAGGCGTGGCCCCGCTCGATCAGGCCCCGCATCATCTCGATCATCTCGGGGATGTGCCCGGTGGCCCGCGGCTCGTACGTCGGCGGCAGGCAGCCGAGGACGTCGTACCCCTGGTTGAAGGCGCGCTCGTTGTGGAAGCCGATCGACCACCACGGCTCGCCGCTCTCCGCGGACTTCGCCAGGATCTTGTCGTCGATGTCCGTCACGTTCCTGATGAACGTGACGTCGTAGCCGCGGTAGGCGAACCAGCGGCGCATGATGTCGAAGTTCAGCCCCGACCTGATGTGCCCGATGTGCGGGGCGGCCTGCACCGTCGCGCCACACAGGTAGATCGAGACACAGCCCGGCTTGAGCGGGGTGAAGTCACGGATCTGCCGGGCGCTGGTGTCGTACAGGCGAATAGTCACGCATCAAGGGTACTGATGTTTTCTGGGGGTTCCCCCCGATCCCCCGCGCCCACGGCAGTGCCCCGCGACCCATGGGGCCACGGGGCACGTGAGCGCGACGATCGTGACCCGCCTGTTGCTCGGCGGGCCCACGCGGTTCACTCCCGAAAGGCCCGGCCGCGCACGGACGTTCGTCTCAGATGTTGCCGACGACCTTGCGCGCCGGGATCCGGACGATCACGCGCGGGTTGTCCTGCGCGGAGGCCGGGTTGAACTCGGCGTACTTCTTTCCGGTGTACTTGAGCGCCAGCTCGTCGATGAGCGCGCCCTCGGGGTCGTCGACGAGCTCCGCGGTGCCGCGGATCTCGGCGTATGTGTACGGGGCGTCGGCCGGGTTGACCAGCACCGTGACGCGCGGGTCGCGGCGGATGTTCTGCTCCTTGCGGCGGCCGGTGGTCGTCGAGATCAGCACGGCGTCGCCGTCCCGCTTCGCCCAGACCGGCGAGAGCTGCACGCTGCCGTCGGGCTGGAGGGTGCCGAGGGTCACGAAGACGGGACCGTCGAGGATCTTCTTCAGGTCGTCGGACAGCGGTACGCCGGCCATGGGTCCTCCCGGACGGGGTGCGGATGTTGGTGAACCTGTTCAGGAGTACCCCAACGCCCCGTCAAAAGACCGTATTCCCCCGCCCGATGAGGCCATCCAGACCATGTCGGACGCCTCCGCCGGGGCGAGGAACACCGAGTCCGCAACCGCCGGGATCCCGACCTGCGGTCGCTCGCCATCGCGGCGGAGAAGATTCCCCGACTCGACGGCGAGCGGCCCACGGGGGCGTCCGAGCGGCGCCGAGCCGGGCCGCGTCAGGCGCGGCGGAAGACCAGCGCCGTGGACACCGCGGCCAGGCCCTCGCCGCGGCCCGTCAGGCCCAGGCCGTCCGTGGTCGTGCCGGAGACGGAGACCGGCGCGCCGACAGCCGCGGAGAGCGCCTTGCGCGCCTCCTCGCGCCGTTTGCCGATCTTCGGGCGCACACCGATCACCTGGATCGCCACGTTCCCGATCCCGAAGCCGGCCTCGCGCACGATCCGGGCCGCCTCCGTGAGGAGGGTGACGCCGGACGCACCGGACCACTCGGGCCGGTCCGTGCCGAAGTGCGCCCCCAGATCACCGAGCCCGGCCGCGGAGAACAGCGCGTCACAGGCGGCGTGCGCGGCCACATCGCCGTCGGAGTGCCCGGCCAGGCCGAACTCCGCGTCCTCCCACAGCAGGCCCGCGCACCACAGCTCGCGGCCCCTCTCGAAGGCGTGCACGTCGGTGCCGATGCCCACCAGGGGCAGCACGGGGCTAGAAGCCATCGGTAGCCCTCCTGCGGGCGAGCACGGCCTCGGCCAGGACGAGGTCCAGGGGGCGGGTCACCTTGAACGCCTCCTCATGACCGGGCACGACCACGACGGGGACGCCGAGCCGCTCGACCATCCCGGCATCGTCGGTCGCCCCCTCGCCCTGGAGAGCGACCTTCTCGTGCGCCTCCACGAGCGCGCCCCGGTCGAAGCCCTGCGGCGTCTGCACAGCGCGCAGCACGGCCCGCTCGGGCGTGCCGACCACCAGCTCCGGCTCGCCGCCCTCCCGCGGCCGGACCTCCTTGACGGTGTCGGCCAGCGGCAGCGCGGGAACGACGGCGGGCGCCCCGTCCCGTACGGCCGCGGCGACGGCGTCGACCGTCTCCACGGGCACCAGGGGCCGGGCCGCGTCGTGCACCAGGACGACACCGATGTCCTCGGGCAGGGCGGCGAGGCCAAGCCGTACGGACTCCTGGCGGGTCTCCCCACCGGGAACGACGCGGACCTCGGTGGTCTCGGGCAGGGCGCTGTCGTCGAGGAGGATGCGGACCTCGGCGGCGCCGTCAGGCGGGGCGACCACGACGACGAGCGAGACGGCACGGGAGCGGGCCATGGCCCGTACGGCGTGCACGAGCATCGGGGTGCCGTTCAGGGCGCGCAGGGCCTTGGGCGCGCCGGGACCGAGCCGCACACCGCGCCCGGCGGCCGGAATGACCGCCGCCGTACGGGTGTTGGGCGAACCGTGGGGGCGCTCTGCGGGGCGCGTGCTCTCGGACATTGGTTGCGCGTTCAGGTTTGTTTCCTCGGCCGGTTTGGGTATGGCCTGAGCGTGCCGGGCGCGACGCCCCGACCGGTCCCTTCCGTGACAACTGGTCTGGGGGCACCTCCCAGCAGTAGCCGGGAGCGAGCTGCCCGGGCCCGGCACAACCAGTCCGCGGACTGGGCATCACCGGGTTCCACTGGCGTAGGCACCAGTGGACGCACATGCCGCAGCGCCCGGCGACAGACGTTCGTCACTCGGGCACCGCGGCATTTCTTACACCAGCAGGTCGACCAACACCAGTACGGCGGTGGGCGGTCGCGCGCCGGGGTTCAGGACGCGAGGACCTCGTCGAGCAGCGCCTCGGCCTTGTCCTCGTTGGTGTTCTCCGCCAGGGCGAGTTCGCTGACCAGGATCTGCCGGGCCTTGGCGAGCATGCGCTTCTCACCGGCCGACAGTCCGCGCTCGCGCTCCCGGCGCCACAGGTCGCGGACGACCTCCGCCACCTTGATCACATCACCGGAGGCGAGCTTCTCGAGATTTGCCTTGTAGCGACGGGACCAGTTGGTGGGTTCTTCCGCGTACGGCGCGCGCAGCACCTCGAAGACCCGGTCCAGCCCGTCCTGCCCGACCACATCGCGCACGCCGACGAACTCCGCATTGTCCGCCGGTACACGAACCGTCAGGTCGCCCTGGGCGACCTTCAGCACCAAGTAGGTCTTGTCCACGCCTTTGATCTGGCGAGTTTCGATGGCCTCGATCAGCGCGGCCCCGTGATGGGGATAGACCACGGTGTCGCCAACCTTGAACGTCATGTGACAGGTACCCCTTCCGTGGCTATCCAGAGTAACACGTGCGCGCCCGGTTCTGAATGGCGTTTTCGCAGGTCAGGGCATATCTCGGGGCTTGACAACTGCGGCCGGGACGTGCTTCCGAGGCCGGCCGCGAGCGGGTATTCGCAGGTCGGAGCAGCTGTGGACGCGGGGTGAAACGCCTGCGTCACAGGCCGCCACGAGGTCCTGTGAGCTACCGAACGTCCCGGTTTGCCGGAGTCCGGGTGGCTGACTTCCGCTACTCCGTTCGGCCCCTCGGAGCAGGATCCGGACGCGTTTCGCGAATTGATCACGGTGATTGACCGCAATCGGCCGCTGGTCAAAACGTTGATCAAATTCCGCCGGCCTTCGCCGGATGTTCGTCCGGCCTTCGCGGATTCCCGCGGGATAATCCACCGGCAGTTCCGCGCTCGGCTATTTCCACGGGCCGCCGAGGGGCGCCGGAGGTCCGGGGGCGGGTCGGGTGCGAGGCGGAGACGACGGCTCGGTAACCTAAGCCCGCTGACCCGCTCTTAAGGCGGCCCTACGCCGCCTCGTCGTCCAAGGAGTTGCCGCCGCCGTGAGCCTCCCCAGAACTTCGGCCGGGGGTGCCCCCATCCTTCGGCGCGGCGCCCTCGCCGCCGCTGCCGTCGTCGCCTCCGTCGCCTCGCTGTCCGCCTGCGCTGCGGGCAACTCGGCCTCGACGTTGCAGGTCAAGCCGGACAACGCCGCGACGAGCATCGGCGACGTCAAGATCCAGAACGCCAATGTGATCACCCAGCCCGAGGGCGCCGAGGGCCCCGCGGTCGTCGCCGCCAAGATCTTCAACAACGGGCAGAAGGAGCAGACGCTCGACTCGATCACGGTCGAGGGTCTGCAGCAGCCCGTGAAGCTGGCCCCGGCCAAGGGCTCCGGTCCGCTGACCATTCCGGCCGGCGGCACGCTGATCCTGGGCGGCGAGGGCAACGCCTCCGCCCAGATCGCCAACAGCAGTGAGTCGTTCCGCGACGGCGACGTCCAGCGGGTCGTCTTCAAGCTCAGTGAGACCGGCGAGGTGCCGCTGACGGCCTTCGTCGTGCCGGCGACCCACTACTTCAAGGACTTCGGCCCGTCGTCCGTGCCGACCCCCTCGAAGAGCGCGAGCCCTTCCGGATCCCCCACTGAGGAGGCGGGCGCGGCGAACGGTGAGCACGAGACCGGTGCGACCGCGAGCACCGGTGCGGGCCAGAGCCCGGCGGCGGGCCACTCCTCGGCCGCGGCGGGGCACTGACACCGCGTAAACCGCCGACACCGCCGTAAAACGTGTGGACGGAAACTTCAAGGGCCCGGAGCGTTTGCTCCGGGCCCTTGTTGCGCGGCCTGCGCCACCGGTTCACGGTTTCGCGGTCCTCGCTTCGACGCCTATAGCGCTGCGGCTCTTCGGTTTACGGCTCGAACTTGTAGCCCAGGCCGCGGACCGTGACCAGGTAGCGCGGGGCACCCGGGTCCGGCTCGATCTTGGCGCGCAGGCGCTTGACGTGGACGTCGAGCGTCTTGGTGTCGCCGACGTAGTCCGCACCCCACACCCGGTCGATGAGCTGCATCCGGGTCAGTACGCGTCCGGCGTTCCGCAGCAGCATCTCCAGCAGGTCGAACTCCTTGAGCGGGAGATCCACCTTGCCACCGCCGACCGTGACCACGTGCCGGTCGACGTCCATCCGTACAGGGCCCGCCTCCAGGGCGGCCGGGACGACCTCCTCCGGCTCGCCGCGGCGGCGCAGGACGGCGCGGATACGGGCCACCAGCTCGCGCGAGGAGAAGGGCTTGGTCACGTAGTCGTCGGCCCCTATCTCCAGGCCGACGACCTTGTCGATCTCACTGTCCTTGGCGGTCACCATGATGACCGGAACGTTTGAGCGGCCACGCAGCTGGCGGCACACCTCGGTGCCGGGCAGCCCCGGCAGCATCAGGTCGAGCAGCACCAGGTCGGCGCCATTGCGTTCGAACTCGTCCAGCCCGTCGGGCCCGGTTGTCGCGATGGCGACCTCGAAGCCCTCCTTGCGGAGCATGTACGACAGCGCGTCGCTGAACGACTCTTCGTCCTCGACGACGAGAACTCGGGTCACGGAAGGACCTCCGGGGCAGGAAGGGGTTCATCGTTGAAGGTCTCGTACGCCCGGCCGTCCTCGCCATCGAGGTCGTCCGGTTCGATCAGGGCGCGGTTACGGCGATCGGCCTTGTCCCGGTCCCTTTCGCGGCCCGCTTCTGGGAGCCGCAGGGTGAAGGTGGAGCCCTGGCCTTCAGCGCTCCAAACCGTGACCTCCCCGCCGTGCGAGGCGGCCACGTGCTTGACGATGGCAAGGCCGAGTCCGGTCCCGCCGGTGGCGCGCGAGCGCGCCGGATCGACGCGGTAGAACCGCTCGAAGATCCTGTCCTTGTCCTTGTCGGAGATGCCGATGCCCTGGTCGGTGACGGCGATCTCGATCAGGTCCCCTCCGGGGGCGCTCACCCGGCGGCCGGCGATGCCGACGCGCGTGCGGGAGGGGCTGTAGTTCACGGCGTTCTCGACGAGGTTGCCGAGGGCCGCGGCGAGCTGGCCGCGGTTGCCCCACACATGGAGGTCGGCCGTGCCGCCCGCGGCCATGGTGATCTGCTTCGTGCCCGCCTGGTGGCGGCAGCGGTCGATGGCCTCGGCCACCAGCTCGTCCACCCGCACCGGCTCGGCGTCCTCCAGCGGGTCGTCGTTCTGCACCCGGGAGAGGTCGATGAGCTCCTGCACCAGGCTGGTCAGACGGGTCGCCTCGACCTGCATGCGCCCCGCGAAGCGGGTGACCGCCTCGGGGTCGTCGCAGGCGTCCATGACGGCCTCGGAGAGCAGCGAGAGCGCGCCGGTCGGGGTCTTCAGCTCGTGGCTCACATTGGCCACGAAGTCGCGGCGCACCGCCTCTATGCGGCGGGCCTCGGTGAGGTCCTCGACCAGCAGGAGCACCAGCCGCGAGCCGAGCGGGGCCACGCGCGCGGAGACGGCGAGGGCCTCGCCGCGGCCCGTGCCGCGGCGGGGGAGGTCCAGCTCGATCTGGCGTATCTCGCCGTCGCGCCGGGTCTCCCGGGCCATCTTGAGCATGGGCTCGACGGCCAGCTTGCCGCCGCGCACCAACCCCAGCGCGTACGCCGCGGAGCTGGCCTTGACGACGCTGTCCGCCTCGTCGAGGACGACGGCGGAGGAACGGAGCACCGACAGGACGGTGTCGACGCCGGGCGGCAGCACGGCGTCCGTGTGCAGCGAGCTGCGGGTCGGCTTCGCCTGCTCCCGCTCGCTCCAGCGGAACGCGAGCATGGCGACCACGCCGGTACCCACCCCGGCGATCGCTGCCGCTGCGGCGACCGCCGCGTTCACGTCCATGCGTCCAGATTAAGCGGGGGGTGTGACAGACCCACAGCCCTCCGAGTGGGACATCGAACACTCGTTGCCCAGAGTTCACTGGTAGGTCGTGGCCGGTTCATCCCGGACAGGTGGCCGTAAATCGCCGGTCGGAAGCGGCCTCCGTAAGGGATGGTGTGCGTTGCCAAGAGTTCACCGGGATGTCGGTTCCGCTTCATTCCGGGGGTTCGGGGGCGACGCACAAGCCCCCGAGCGTGGATGCTGGTGAAACCAGCCAGTTTGAGGAGATGAGGATTTCGATGCGGGACGCATACCACGAGGAGCTCGACTCGATAGGCGAAGGCCTGGTCGAGATGGCCCGGCTCGTCGGCTCCGCGATCGGCCGGGCCACCACGGCGATCCTCGACGCGGACCTCAAGCTCGCCGAGAGCGTGATCGCCGCGGACGAGAAGGTGGACGACCTGCAGCGCGACCTGGAAGCGCGGGCCATCGCGCTGCTGGCCCGCCAGCAGCCGGTCGCCACGGACCTGCGGATCGTGGTCACCTCGCTGCGGATGAGCGCCGACCTGGAGCGGTCGGGCGACCTCGCCCAGCACGTCGCCAAGCTCGCTCGGCTGCGCTTCCCGGACACGGCGGTGCCGCGCGACATCCACGCCACCATCCTGGAGATGGGGCAGCTCGCGCAGCGGCTGATGGCCAAGGCGGCAGAGGTGATCATCACCAAGGACGTCGACCTGGCGCTTCAGCTGGAGCAGGACGACGACGCGATGGACCTGCTGCACCGCACGCTCTTCCAGCACCTGATGGACGACCGCTGGAAGCACGGCATCGAGACGGCGGTGGACGTGACGCTGCTCGGCCGCTACTACGAGCGGTTCGCCGACCACGCGGTGTCGGTGGCCAACCGGGTGGTCTACCTGGTCACCGGCGAGCACGCCGACGAGGTCGCACCGCCCACGCCGGTCGAGAGCGCGTAAGTCCGCGGCGGCGGGGGCGCGTAAGCCCCGCGGCGGGGGCGCGCTGGGGCTCTCACGGCTCTCGGCCGAGGGCGCGCGCTCCCGTACGGCCGTGCTTCCGCGCGCCGTTGACTCGCGATGGGGCGTGGGTATGGAGTGGGCAGCAGGCGCTGTGCCCTCGCCTCGAGGAGGAATCCCATGGCCGACTCCCCCAGCACTCCCCCGACCCGCGACCAGCAGACGCTCGACCGGCCGCCACACCTGGCCGAAGCACCGACGCCGCTCCTGGCCGCCTGCGGCTGCGGCGCGGGCTGCGGCTGCGGCTGCCAGAGCGGCGGCCCCTGCCAATGCGGCGGCTGCTGCGGCTAACCGAGGCGCACGTACGAGCTGGCCGAGGCACGCATACGAGAAGGGCCCCCGGCCGGTGGGATCCCGGCGGGGCCCTCATTTTCGGATAACCCCCGGACACTCCAGGTCACGCCTGGGATCATCCGCCCATGGATTATGAGCCTCTTGCCGCCGCAGTCGTGGCCGCATCCGGTCTGGCGGGCCTGTTCATCCAGGCCCGCCGTCCCAACGTGCATGCGGCGGAGGAGATCAAGCGCGAGCTGGACATCCTCGCGTCACTGCCGGAGGACAGCCGACTCCGGGCACCGCTGCAGAACCGGGTCGAGGACTCGCTGCGGCGGTACATGGCCGGTGCCGTGGAGAGCCGTACCAGGAACTGGGCCGGTATCACCACCAACGTGATCCTCTGTATCGGCGCGGCCTTCTTCGTGTGGATGGCCGTCGCGAACGGCGCGTGGTGGTGGGCCGGCCTCATCATCGCCGTCCCGTTCGGCGCCATCAGCCTGATCTCCTTCCCCGACGCCTTCATCAAGGCGGAGCGGGATGTACAGGGAAGACGCATAGATCCGGCTTCCCCTGCCCGTTCCGTCACCCCGGACAGCACCGGTGCGGGTGCCACATAGGGCCTGTCAGCCGCAGCTGCATCCCGTGGCGGCCAGCGCCGCGGCTGCTTCGGTGGCCTGGCTGGTGCAGCAGCCGTCGCCGGTGGTGTTGGGGTCGGTGCTCTTGCCGAGGGTGTCACCATCGGCCTTGACCACGTACACCTCCCAGGGCTCACGGCCGGGGCCGTGGACCCACACCTTGTCCTGGAGGGCGTAGCAGCAGGAGGTGTCGTTCTCCTCGAAGGTGGCCAGGCCGGCGTCCTTGAGTCGGGTGGTGGCCGCGTTGACCTGGTCGGTGGACTCGACCTCGACGCCGAGGTGGTCGAGACCGGTTTCCTGGCCGGGCTCGCCCTCGATGAGGACGAGCTTGAGCGGGGGTTCGGTGATGGCGAAGTTGGCGTAGCCCTCGCGCCGCTTGGCCGGTTCGGCGCCGAACAGCTTCGAGTAGAAGGTGATCGACGCTTCGAGATCGCTGACGCGCAGGGCGAGCTGAGCACGGGACATGGCAAGGCTCCCATCGGCTTGCATTGATGCCTGTCAATGCAGAGCTTGCGCCTTGTATCGACATTCGTCAACATAGAAGCATGTCGAAGCAAGAACTTGTGGTGCTCGGGCAAGACGATCAGTCGGCCGGCTGCTGCCCGGGGATGCTGACCGCGCCGCTGGACGAGGATCAGGCCGCCGACCTGGCGAAGATCTTCAAGGCGCTGGGTGATCCGGTGCGGCTGCGGCTGCTGTCGCTGATCGCTTCACGGGCTGGTGGTGAGGTCTGCGTGTGTGACCTGACCCCGGCCTTCGAACTGTCGCAGCCGACGATCTCGCATCACCTCAAGCTGCTCCGGCAGGCGGGCCTGATCGACTGCGAGCGCCGAGGCACGTGGGTCTACTACTGGGTGCTGACCGACACTCTTGACCAGCTCTCAACGTTCCTGACCACCACGCACAAGGCCGAGGCGACCGCGTGAGCGCATCGCTCGGGCGCCGGACCCTGGCTGAGGCCGTCGGGGCGGCCGCCCTGGTCGCGGTGGTGGTCGGCTCCGGCATCCAGGCCACCAAGCTGACCGACGACGTCGGCGTGCAGTTGCTGGCCAACTCCCTGGCGACCGTGTTCGGCCTGGGCGTACTCATCGCCTTGCTCGGGCCGGTCTCCGGTGCGCACTTCAACCCCGTTGTCACGCTGGCAGCCTGGATCACCGGCCGCCGCAAACCCGACGGGTTGAGTCTGCGTGACGTGGCTTCCTACATCCCCGCACAGAGCCTCGGGGCGATCGGCGGCGCCGTCTTGGCCGACGCCATGTTCGCCGAGCCCTTGGTGCGGTGGTCCACCCATGACCGCTCCGCCGGCCACCTGTGGCTCGGCGAGATCGTCGCGACCGCAGGACTCGTGTTCCTGATCTTCGGGCTCACCCGCACTGGGCAGGCTCACTTCGCGCCGGTGGCCGTGGCGTCCTACATCGGAGCGGCGTACTGGTTCACGTCCTCCACCTCGTTCGCAAACCCAGCCGTCACCATCGGCCGTGCCTTCACCGACACGTTCGCAGGCATCGCGCCGGTCTCCGTCGCGCCGTTCATCGCGGCTCAGCTCGCCGGTGCCGCGCTGGGCCTGGTCCTCGTGGCCGCCGTGTTCGCCCGGCCCGCACCCCCACAGACCGGGACCGTTCCCGTCCAGGGCGAACCCGAACTCGCAGCTCCCGCAAGCTCCTGACCACCGCGCCCAGAAAGACGCCCACCATGACCGCTCCCGCCGAGCGCCCGTCCGTCCTGTTCGTCTGCGTCCACAACGCCGGCCGCTCACAGATGGCCGCTGCCTTCCTCACTCACCTGGCAGGCGACCGCGTCCAGGTGCGTTCCGCCGGGTCTGCCCCGGCCGACACCGTGAACCCGGCCGTCGTCGAAGCCCTGACTGAGGTGGGCATCGACATCTCGGCCGAGGTCCCCAAGGTGCTCACCGCCGAAGCGGTCCAGGCGTCCGACGTCGTCATCACGATGGGCTGCGGCGACACCTGCCCGTTCTTCCCCGGCAAGCGCTACCTCGACTGGGAACTCCCCGACCCCGCCGGACAGGGCGTCGAAGCTGTCCGCCCAATCCGCGACGAGATCGAAAAGCGCATCCGCGGCCTCATCGACGAGATCACCCCGGCGAGCTGACCATGGGCCCGGCCGGCGGGACGGCCCAGCCGTACCAGAAAACCCCCTACCAGCGGAGAATCCGCTGGTAGGGGGCCTGATCAATGCAGCTTACTTCTTCTTGCCCTGGTTTTTGACGGCCTCGATGGCGGCCTTGGCGGCCTCCGGGTCGAGGTAGGTGCCGCCGGGGTTGGTCGGGCGGAAGGAGGCGTCGAGCTCGTAGGAGAGCGGGATGCCGGTCGGGATGTTCAGGCCCGCGATGTCCGCGTCCGAGACCCCGTCGAGGTGCTTGACCAGCGCGCGCAGCGAGTTGCCGTGGGCGGCGACCAGGACCGTGCGGCCGGCGAGCAGGTCCGGGACGATGCCGTCGTACCAGTACGGCAGCATGCGGACGACGACGTCCTTCAGGCACTCGGTGCGCGGGCGCAGCTCCGGCGGGATCGTGGCGTAGCGCGGGTCGTCGCTCTGCGACCACTCGGAGCCGTCCTCGAGCGGGGGCGGCGGGGTGTCGTAGGAGCGGCGCCAGAGCATGAACTGCTCCTCGCCGAACTCGGCGAGCGTCTGCGCCTTGTCCTTGCCCTGAAGGGCGCCGTAGTGGCGCTCGTTGAGCCGCCAGGAGCGGTGGACCGAGATCCAGTGGCGGTCGGCCGCCTCGAGGGCGAGCTGCGCGGTGCGGATCGCGCGCTTCTGGACCGAGGTGTGTACGACGTCGGGGAGCAGGCCGGCTTCCTTCAGGAGCTCACCGCCCCGGACCGCCTCCTTCTCGCCCTTCTCGTTCAGGTTGACGTCCACCCAGCCGGTGAACAGGTTCTTCGCGTTCCACTCGCTCTCGCCGTGGCGGAGGAGGATCAGCTTGTACGGTGCGTCGGCCATGCACCGAGCCTAACCAATAACCAGTGGTGCGCCCTTCCCGCGTGCGCGTAACCTTCGCTCGCTGCAAGCGCTTGTTACATCACCTCAGGGGGCCGCCCATGTCCATCGCCAGCCTCAGACGTGCCGCCGTGGACAGCGTCTCGGGCCTTCCCCGCGACTTCTGGTGGCTGTGGACCTCGACCCTCATCAACCGCCTCGGCGCGTTCGTCGCCACGTTCATGGCGCTCTACCTCACCCTCGACCGCGGCTACTCGGCCTCGTACGCGGGTCTGGTCGCCGCCCTCCACGGGCTCGGCGGGGTGGTGTCCTCCGTGGGCGCGGGCGTGATGGCGGACCGGCTCGGGCGGCGGCCGACGCTGCTGGTGGCGCAGTTGTCGACGGCCGCTTCGGTGGCGGTGCTGGCCTTTATGACCCACCCGGTCTCGATCGCGGCGGTCGCCTTCCTCGTCGGCATGGCGAGCAACGCCTCGCGCCCGGCGGTGCTGGCGATGATGGCCGACATCGTTGCCCCGGAGGACCGGGTAAGGGCTTACGCGCTCAACTACTGGGCCATCAACCTGGGTTTCGCCTTCTCCTCCATGGCCGCGGGGTTCATCGCGCAGCACAGCTACCTGGCGGGGTTCCTGGGAGAGGCGACGCTGACACTCGTCTGTGCCGTCGTGGTCTTCATGAGGCTGCCGGAATCCCGGCCCCGTAGGGACCTGCCCTCCGCCACCGAGACCGGGAAGGCGGGTCCTGAGGTCGGGCTCGGGGACGTGCTGCGGGACCGGCGGTTCATGGGCATCGTGGGACTGTCCTTCCTCATCGCCCTTATTTTCCAGCAGAGTTACGTGTCCCTGCCGGTCGCGATGGGTAAGGACGGCTTCTCCAGCTCGGATTACGGACTGGCCGTCGCCGTCAACGGCGTACTGATCGTGGCCCTCCAGATCCCAGTGACCCGGTTCATCGAGCACCGCGATCCCAAGCGCCTGCTGCTGGTCTCCTCACTGCTGGTGGGCTACGGCTTCGGGCTCACCGCGTTCGCCGACTCGGTCGCGCTGTACGCGCTGACCGTCGCCGTATGGACGCTGGGCGAGATCGTCAACGCGCCCACGCAGATCGGTCTGGTGGCGCAGCTCTCCGCCGTCCACGCGCGCGGGCGCTACCAGGGCATGTACACGCTGTCGTGGTCCATGGCCGCGCTGGTGGCCCCCCTCATGGGCGGGTTCATCATCGACGCCTATGGGGCGGGCCGGCTGTGGGCGGCCTGCGCGGCGATCGGGACGATCGCCGCGCTCGGCTACTGGCTGCTCATGAGGGACCTGCCCGAGGGTCCCGCGGCGCCCGGGGAGCCGGGGGAGCCGGGGGCCGCCTCCGCCGCCCCAACGGGCGTCAGCGAAACGCCCGCTGGGCCTCGTACAGGTTCCGTGGCCTGACCGCCCCCGGGTGCCCGTACGCCTCCACGCGCGCGTGGAGCGGGCCCTCGAAGTCCGACGTCGATCCGGCCGAACTCGCGGACCTCGCTGAAGGTCGTACGCGGTGAACTGACGGGCTCGGGGAGCGGGTTGATCGGATCGGCGGGGTCGGCGCCTCGCGGGTGGAACCGAGTGGCGACGAGCGGTGTATGAGAAGTACACGGCGCTCACGGGAGGGCGCTCACACCGAGGGGGAGACATGGCGGTGTTGATTCACACGACGGGGCGCGGGGATGGACTGTCCGCGGGTGGGCGGTGCGTCGCGGGCGGATGGCGCGGATGTGGGTGGCGTGGATGTGGGTGGCGTGGATGCAGGCGGCGTGGATGCAGGCGGCGCGGGCGCGGATGGGGCGCGGGCGCGGAGGAAGAGGAAAGGGGCCGAAGGGAGTCAGTCCGCCTCGGCGGAGCGCTTGGTGAGGTGGGCGAAGGCGTCGAGGTTGCGGGTGGATTCACCGCGGGAGGTACGCCACTCGTACTCCTTCCGGATCGCGGTGGCGAAGCCCATTTCCAGGAGGGTGTTGAAGCTGCCGTCCGCGTTCTCCAGGACCGTGCCCAGCAGCCGGTCCAGTTCTTCCGGGGTCACGGCGGCGAGCGGGAACTTGCCGACGAGGTAGACGTCGCCGAGCCGATCGACTGCGTAACTCACGCCGTACATACGGGTGTTCCGCTCCAGCAGCCAGCGGTGGACGGCTGCGTGGTTCTCGTCGGGGTGGCGGACGACGAAGGCGTTGACGGACAGCGAGTGCCTGCCGACCACGAGGGAGCAGGTGGTCGACAGCTTGCGGGTGCCGGGAAGGGTGACGACATACCGGCCCTCGGCCGGGCTCTCCCAGTCGAGTTCGGCGTCCTTGAGCGTCTGCTCGATGATCTTCCGGACGTCGGTGTCCGCGTTCGTGCCAGCGCCGGGGTCAGCCATGGTGCGAGCGTAGACGACGCCGTTCCTGCAGGGCCGCTGTGTAGAGGTCCGCCGTTGCCGCGGCCGCCGTGTCCCAGCCGAAGGACTCGGCGTGCCGGGCCGCGGCCGCCCCCATCCGGTCCGTGAACTCCGGCGCGTCGGCGAAGCGGCGCAGTGCCCGGGCGTAGTCGGCCGGGTCGTGGCCGTGGACCAGGAAGCCGGACTCGCCGTCCCGCACGGCCACGGGCAGGCCGCCCACCTCGGCCGCGATCACCGGGGTTCCGCAGGCCTGGGCCTCGATCGCGACCAGGCCGAAGGACTCGCTGTACGAGGGCATGACCAGCACGGACGCCGCCCGGTACCAGTCGGCCAGCCGCTCCTGGCCGACCGGCGGCCGGAAGCGGACGACATCGGAGATGCCCAGCCGGGCGGCCAGCTTCTGCAGGCTCTCGGGCTTGGCGAGGCCGGTGCCGCTCGGGCCGCCGACGACGGGGACGACGATCCTGCGGCGCAGCTCCGGGCGCTCGTCGAGCAGGACGGCGACGGCGCGCAGGAGGATGTCCGGGGCCTTCAGGGGCTGTATCCGTCCGGCGAAGAGCGGGATCAGCGCGTCCTGCGGCAGGCCGAGCCGGTCGCGGGCGGCGGCCCGGCCGGCGCCCGGGCGGAAGCGGTCGAGGTTCACGCCGGGGTGGACGACGGCGACCTTGCGGGGGGCGGCTTCGTAGCGCCGGATGAGTTCGCCGGC
>NZ_LIQY01000083.1 GCF_001418495.1 Streptomyces pathocidini
CCCATCCCCATCGGCGAACCGGACCGGGGATCGAAATGCGCGGCGTTGAGAATCTGCCCGGCCGTCGAGTCCCGATTGGCCGCCAACGCGACCAGCACGTGCTCAGGGCCGATGTACGAGGCCCCGGTGGACCGCGCGATCTCGTGCGCGTCCAGCAGCGCCCGCTTGACCGCCGGAGCCACCGCAATCGACCGCCGCGCCGGCCCCTCGTCCCCGGCCTGCCGGTCGATCTCTGCGGCGATCGCGTCGGGATCGGCACCTGCCCGCGACACCATCGCCCGCGTCGGCTCGGCGTTCAGCGCCGCCCGCAGCAGATGCTCGGTGTCCAGATCCGTACTCCCGTGCTGCGCCGCGTACGAGGCCGCGGCGGACACCAGCTTCCGGGCCGGCTCGCTCATCAGCCGCCCGAAGTCCAGATACCGCGGATCCGGCCGGCGCCCCGGGGGGCCCGTGCCGAGCAGGCGCGAGAGAAACTCACCGAGGGGATCCGGCCCGTACTCCTCGGATCCCGAGTACCCACTGGTCATAGGCATCCGTCCCGATGACCCGGCCACCAGGACCGGGCCACGCTCTCCGTAGTGCGTGCGATGCGGCAGCCGTACGCCGTTGTGCGATACGGCTCCCGCACGGGTTTCCCACTCCGCCCGGGCCACACTTCGCGCGCCCTTCCGATCAGGTGGGCCGATGGGTCGCAGGGGTCGCCCGGGGTCGGGATCGCTCCCACCGGCTCCGATCAGTCGACCGGCCAGGTGTGCACCGGCGCGTTCAGATGCATGTACTCCATGTACTGCGCGGTCATCCGCCGCAGCGTCTCGTGACGGTCCCCATGGGAGGTCTCCTCGATCCGGCGCACCGTCTCGGCCTGCCACAGCGCCCCGTTGCGGTGCGCCACACACCGCTGCTCGATGATCCCGAGCAGCGGCTCCCGCCACGCCTCGTCCAGGCCCGAGCGCTCGAGACCGGCGTGCGCGAGCGGCAGCAGCCGGCGCAGTACGAGCTCGGGCGCGGGCACCTCGCCCACCCCCGGCCAGTACAGCCGGGCGTCCAGACCATGGCGCGCGGCGGCGTGCAGATTGTCCTCGGCCGCCGAGAACGACATCCGCGTCCACACCGGCCGCTCCTCCTCCGCCAGCGCCCGCACCAGCCCGTAGTAGAAGGCCCCGTTGGCCGATGTGTCGGCCATCGTCGGGCCCGAGGGCAGCACCCGGTTCTCGATCCGCAAGTGCGGCGTGCCGTGCACCACCGCGTACACCGGGCGGTTCCAGCGGTAGATGGTGCCGTTGTGCAGGGTCAGTTCGGGCAGCTCGGGGATGTCGCCGCCCTCCAGCGCCTCCTGCGGATCCTCCGGATCAGTCAGCGGCAGCAGCGCCGGGAAGTAGCGCACGTTCTCCTCGAACAGGTCGAAGACCGAGGTGATCCAGCGCTCCCCGAACCACACCCGCGGCCGCACCCCCTGCGCCTTCAGCTCCACCGCCCGCGTGTCCGTGGCCTGCTCGAACAGCGGGATCCGTGTCTCACGCCACAGCTCCCGACCGAAGAGATACGGCGAGTTGGCCGCGAGCGCCACCTGCACACCGGCGATCAGCTGGGCGGCGTTCCAGTATGCGGCGAACCGGTCCGGGCTGACCTGGAGATGGAACTGCGTACTCGTACAGGCCGCCTCCGGCGTGATCGTGTCCGCGTAGCACCGCAGCCGGTCGATCCCGTCGATCGAGATCCGCAGGTCCTCGCCGCGCGCCTGGAAGATCTGCTCGTTGAGCAGCCGGTAGCGCGGATGGTCGACCAGTGCCTCCTCGCCCACATCCGACTGGCGCAGGGTGGGCAGGATCCCCACCGTGATCAGATGGGCTCCGATGGCAGCCGCCCGCTCCTCCGCGTGGTTCAGCGCATCGCGTACGTCCTGTTCCCACGCGCCCGGCCCGCCCGTGGTCAACTGCCGCGGCGGAAGGTTGATCTCCAGGTTGAAGCGGCCCAGCTCGCTGGACCAGGCCGGATCGGCAATCGCTTCCAGCACCTCGGCACCCCGCATGGCCGGCTCCGCGTCCCCGTCGACGAGACTCAGCTCGATCTCCAGCCCGACCAGCGGCCGTTCGCTCTCGAACCGCTCCTCGCGGAGCATCTGCGCGAACGCGTCCAGAGACCGGTGCATCTTCTGCCGGTACCGGCGGCGGTCCTCGCGGGTGAACACCCGCGCGGGGACGTCACGACCCATCCCGCTCTCCCGAGGCCTGCTCGGCGGACACACCCCCCGTCTAGTCAGCCTCCCACGCACCCCGCACGGCGGCCAGCGGGTA
The DNA here is from genome assembly GCF_001418495.1 of Streptomyces pathocidini. Taxonomy (GTDB): domain Bacteria; phylum Actinomycetota; class Actinomycetes; order Streptomycetales; family Streptomycetaceae; genus Streptomyces; species Streptomyces pathocidini. The sequence continues at coordinate 2,295 of NZ_LIQY01000083.1, forward strand.
CGTCCCTCGCGCATGCCCCTTGCCGGGACGGTATACGGGCTGGTCGCGGGCGTACGCGGAGAGTGGCGGGCTCCGGTGGCCTCGGCCCGGCGACCTCACCCATGATCCCGGTGATCCCGGCCTGGCTCCGGTGGACTTAACCGGCCTGGGTCCGGTGGGCATAAGCGGCGTACGGGAACGGGGGCGCCGGACCGAACGTCGTACGCCGGATCGTCGCCCTGCTCGGCGGGTTCCCCGCGCAGGGTGGGATCGCTCTCACGGTCGGGATCGCCCTCCAGGCCGGGCCGGACGCTTTTCCCGTCTCCCTCTCGGCTCTCACTTTCGCCCCGGCCCTCGCCCCGGCCCTCGCCCCGGCCGTTGCCGTCGGGCGGGCTCACCCATCCACAGAGCCCGCACGCGTACCGGTTCTGCAACCCGTCGATCTGCGCCCCGCAGGACGGGCACATCGTGGTCGAGTAGCCGTCGCCACTCACCGTTGAGCCCCGCAATTGCCGCACAGCCAACCGCCATTGGGGCTCTGTTGCATCTGTCCGCCGCACTGCGGGCACTGGTTCCGGATTTCAGCCGGATCGATCCTCACAGCGAACTCCCGTCGTCCGTTCCACTAGAGAGGACGCACGGTGTCGCCGAAGGTTCCCGCCATCGCCATCGATGTCAACCTTTGGCCTGAACTCGCGCTCCCCGGGGTGAAATACGGATGGGGCGGCGCCGGCACTCACCTGGCAGCTGTGACACGGGAGTTGCAGCGGGGTCGCGGTCAGGGTCGACCCGGTCACCATCACCAGACAGGCACTCGCCTTCCCTCTACTGCTGCCCAGCGATCAGCACATTGATCCGGGACAGGCACACGCGTTCCCTGTGTCTTGCGTCGCACCCGGCTCCCGTACCCGGCTCCCGCGCCCGGTTTCATACGGTCCTGCCGGTCTTGCCTGAACTCCGGTATCCGGCACGGGAAGTGGCGTCCTCGTCCGCTCCGACGCGGACCGCCGGATCTCCGGATCTCCGGAGCGGACGAGGACGGCCGCGCGCTGCCTGCGCTCAGACCTCCAGATCGGCCTCGATACGGGAGAGCCGGTGCCGGGCCATGGCCAGGTTGGCGCGTTTCCTGTCGAGGGCCATGTAGAGGAAGAGCCCCTTGCCGGAGTTCCTGGTGAGAGGCCGTATGAGGTGGTACTGCGAGCTCAGGGTGATCAGGATGTCCTCGATCTCCCCCTTCAGGTCGAGCATCTCCATCGTGCGCAACTTCGCGCGGAACACATCGGTGTTGCCCGCCGCGGCGACATTGAGATCCAGGCCCTTGTGGTCGCCGAGCGTCGCGAGCGCCATACCGCTGTTGTAGTCGACGAGCGCGACCCCGAGGGCGCCGTCGATGGTCGTCATCGCTTCGCTGAGGACGTTTTCCATCTGTGTCATCGGAAGAGGGCCTTTCGGATTGTGGCGTTGGTATCGGATGGTGTGAATCGGACGCGAGGGCTCTTGAGTTCAGCGACCTCCCTGATGCTGGTGGATGGCGGCGTCCACGAGAGCGCCGATGTGCGCGGCGGCCCGCCGCCCCCGCAAATGCAGCCGCCCGATATTGGTCTCGGACCCGGCGAGAGTGGTCAGAACGGCCGAACTCCCCGCCGCGTAAACTGCGATGTAACCGTGCTCGCCACGGGTCACCGACTCCTCGAACCCGCCTTGACCGGTCGCCTCGGAAAGGCGCTTGGCGACACCGATCGCCGCGGCGGTGAGCGCGGCAAGCCCCTCCGGCTCGACGCCACTGAGGTCATGCGCCACGACCAGCCCGTCGGCACTGGCCACCAACCCGCCTTGTACATAGCGCACTTGGTCGCGTAAGGCGAGCAACTCGGCACTCACCTGGGGTTCGAGCGTCATCAGCTTCTTCTTCCTGGCGCGATTCCTCATCGTGCGCCTCATGCCGGACAAGGGCGGGCCCCGGGAACGTCGTACGGGATCAGCGGGATCAACAGGATGCTCGGCAGGGTCAAAGGCGTGCCTCCAGCGCACGGCGCAGACGAATGAGCAGGGCGGTGTCCGGATAGGTGAACTCGACGTGTGCGGGAAGAAACGCATGACCGAGGACCTTGGACCGTGCGCGGGCAGCAGTGGCCGGATTCTCGTGCAGGGCTTTTCCGGGCCGCCTGTGCGGCAGTGGTACGAGCGCGGGCCGCGCGTCGGGGCATTTGAGAGGAGCGGGCGGTGGAGTCCGGGCCCGCAGCTGGTCGAGCCGCGCTCTGCGGCGCTCGATCGCACGGTACAGCGCCCCGGCGTCGACGGCTCGGACGAGCCCCAGCCAGTGCGTGGCACCAGGGACGAACCGAGCGGAATCCGATAGCAGGGGAAGCACGAAAAACGCCGCATTGATCAGGGTGGCAAGATGGGACAACTCCAACTCGCCCTGCCCCAGCCATCTTTGCTCGACCAGGTATTGCCCGACTCGCTTGTCGGCCCCGGCTTCTCGGAGGGCGAGGTTCCAACTCCTTTGGGAAAGCCTCCCGCAGGAAACGAGCAGCGATTCCAGACTGAGCGCGTCGGGACTCTCGGCGAAACACACTGCCCCGTCCACGAGATAGAGGGATCCACCGGGATCCGTGAGAGCCCCGGTGACCCGCTCCGCGGCGAGCCGGGCGAGTGGCCCCGGCTGCGAGGGTAAGCCAGAAGAAAGCATGGGTCTCGGCAATCAGGCCAGCACCAGCAGTTCGGACAGCCCCCGCAGCCGATGGCGCGCGACCGCGAGATTCCCCTGTTCGCGATCCAGCCACACATACAGATAGACCTGGCTGTCGAACTCGGTACGCACCATCCGCATGAGGTGGAAACCCCCGCCGACCGTGACGATGACATCCTCCAGGGAAGAGCCGTCAACCGCGGCACCACCCGTGAACGAATGGTTCCTGGTCACGGCCAGAACCACTTCGGTGGTATCCGCGGCGGCCGCCTCGTGATCGCCCTGCGGCCCCTGCCCGGCGGTACCGAGCGCGAGACCGCTGGACGCGTCGACAAGGCTCGCGCCGAGCACACCAGGAATCCCCATCGCCTCGGCCAGGACCTCATCAATACCCGGCACCAGGAACCCCTTTCGACTGTCTCGGCTTTACGGAGCGCTCCACGGAAGGTTACTGAAGACAAGACCCCAACTCTCGCCAGAACGGCATGCATCTGGCAATTGACGTGTTTTCGACCATCGACTCACTCGACCCCGTCGGCCGCCACCCTGAACGTGCCCGATTCGACGCCCTATGACCGATTGATCTTGGCCCCTCTTCAGGCCACCCAGCCCGGAGGGCGAGGGAGGCGGACGAGTTCCGACGGGCGTCCTGGGCACTGGCGGCGGGAGCCTCGGTCCTCGTGCTGGGCGCGTACGCCTGGATACGGCGCCGACCGGCGGCGTAGCAGGACGCCTTGCCGGTGGATGAGCCGAGCCTTGGTCGTCCGGGATGGGGCGGCAGGGCTCGGCTCGCCCCCTTGCGGGGGTTCAGAAGGAATCGGGATCGGGGAAGCACGCCTCGATGGCCGCGAGCTCCGCGTCCGTGAAATCGAGGTTCTCGACAGCCAATTGGTACTCCGCCAGATCAGAGGGGCCGGCCGGGTTGGTGAGCACGGAGGCCATGCACTCGTTCCGCAGTATCCAGCTGATCGCACACTGAGCGGGGGTCTGCCCGCGCGCTGTCGCGACCGCCGCCAGGCGACGCCTCGCCGCTTCGATCTCATCCCGCAAAAACTCGTCGAGGCCTGGCCCTACGCTTGCCGGATCCACGTCCAGTTCGAGCGGCTCCTCCGCGACACACCCGATTCCCTCGGCCTCGAGGACATCCAGCAAGCCGTGCTCAGGCCACCGGTTCCGCATGGAGTAGGAGAGCTTGCAGGTGACCAGGGGAGTGCCGAGTCTTCGGAGAATGGCGGCGCCTTTCCGCACCAAGGCGGGCGCGTACCCGGAAAGCCCCACATAGAGGGCCTTCCCCTGCCGAACGGCGGAGTCGAGAGCCCCCATGGTCTCTTCGAGCGGGGTGAACGGGTCATGGCGGTGGGCGTAGAACACATCGATGTAGTCGAGTCCCGTCCGCCGCAGAGAGGCGTCCAAAGACGACAGCAACCGCTTCCGGGAGGAGAACCCGGCGAACGGCCCGGGCAGCGTACCGAGCCCTGCCCGAGTGGAGATCACGAGCTCATCGCGCTGACAGGAAAGCCGTGAGACCAGAAGCCCCAGGTTCTCCTCGGCCGCTCCGTACGGCGGTCCGTAGTCCGGCGCGGTGTCGAAGTGGGTGATCCCCGAATCGACGGCGCACGTCAGCAGGGACCGCATGGCGGCGACCGACTGATCGTTGCCGAAGCAGCGTCGGAGACTCATCCCCAGGGCGGAAGTATGCAGCCCGCTCCTGCCATGAGACCGGTACGGCATGGGGATGTTCCGGTACGGGCCCGCCTTGTCGGGTTCCCGCTGCTCGTCATTCATGGAGTGGCCCCGAATTCATCTGTGTACGGAATCAGGAACAAGCGGTGGAGGGGTCGGCTTCACGGCTTCCATAGCAGGCGCCAGGTGTCGGCACAGGGAAACCCCGTTGCCTGCCGCCCGCGCCACCCTTGTCGGAGCTGGAACGTCGTACAAGCCGAGCGAAGCCGCTCGTCCCAGGTCCAGGAATGATGGAGCATGGACGCGTCGTGGAGCATGTCGATTTGGTCGTCGGCAAATCCGCTGAGTGCAAGCTTGAGGCGTAGTAGCAGGATGGAGACGTTGCTCTTACCGGTTCCGAACGCCTCACGCCCCGGGTAATCGGGCGGCGGAGTCGGCGAGTTGTCATCACCGCTCGGATACCGCAGCAGGTAGTCGGTGGCGGCCTCGGGGGGGATGTCCACACCCTGACCGTTGACCAGATGCGCCCAGGTCCTGCTGTCCATGCGCCCTTGGCTTGCCGTGACTCTCCATTTTTGAGCCCGTTGAAAAGCCGAGCAGGCGCGGGAGTCCTGTTCGGACCAGCCGACCCCGAGAGCAGGCCCGGTCAAGTAGTAGCCGAGAGCTCCCCGTTCCACGAGCATGGATCGCACACAGGTGACGAAGGTGTTGCAGGCGCCGTTACGGAAATATCGTTCACCTGGAAACGCCGTCAGATCATGTGCGGCGGGCGCTTCTTCCGGAGCGCACGCGAAGAGCAGGTGCGCGCGCATCCAGGAGGTCGGATCCAGAAGGTGCCTGATGGACAGAGCCGTCGTGCGCTTGATTTTCATGGGACCCCTCGGTGTCTCGTCGATAACCTCCGCGCCCTCAGAACAGGAGGCGCGCTACGGCCGTATCAGGCTCCGGCATCAAGAACGGCATGACGGATGGCATGATCGGCCGGTCAGCGATGGAGGGCGCTGTATAGCGGTGATGGTCGGAGTCGACAGCTGCACGGACGGTCTTCTCGACCGTCGAGATTCCCGTGGCCAAGGAGGACTGCCCATCGCACAAGGCCGCGACCATCAGGTGCCGGCCCTCGCTCTGGATCCAGCCGAAACTGTTGACCACCCAGCTTCTGTCCGTGTCCCGTCTCAGCCACCCGTTCTTGAGGGCAGGCGAGGTGCCCTCATCGGCTGCCGCGCTGATGCCCCATCGCTGGCTGGAAGTTATGCCCGTCATCAACTCGAGAACGACCCGGCGGGAGTCCGGTCGCAGGGGGGAATCCTGACGCGTGAGCACGGACAGCATGCGGATCCGGTCGCTGACCGTGGTGGTGGTGAGCCCCCAATACCCATCGGGTCCCGGTTCGGTCTGCCGCAGACCGAACCTGCTCAAGCAGCCGCGGAACCCTGGTCCCCTGCCGATGTCATTCCACAACTCGCTTGCCGCGTGATTGTCACTGTCGCGGATCATGGTCGATGAGGCACGGCGCTCTTTCTCTGTCATGCCACCGGTGTCCTGACGCCGTAAGAGAAGACACGCGAGGATGTCGACCTTGACCATGCTCGCGGTGACGAACCGCCGCGCACCGTTGTGGACGCACCTGATACGCCCCTCGCTGTCCTGGATCGCGAACGCCACATGCCCTGAACCAGCACCCGCCGTCTGCTGAGGAACGAACGAAGAAGCGGGCCGCTCCGAACACGGCGGAGGCGGGTGGGCCTGTGAACTCGATGCGGGGAGAGGCGATTCCCTCTGATATCTCGCCGGCTCCGGGAGGCTGGTGTGAGCGGATTCGCAAGCCAACTGAGACCCGCTCAGAATCAGCGTGCACACGGATACCAGCATGGTCGAGCGGACCCTGGCGGAGAGGGTGCGCGTGAACACCCTGCCACTCATGCGGAATCTGGGCCGCACCCGCCCTCTTCGATTGGGCGGCCTGGTACTCGGGAGGCGCCTTCGGCGGGAACGCGGAGTCCGGAAGAGGGGCGTGTGACACATCGGTATCCCGGTGCCGGCGATGGTGGAGTGCGATGCGGCGGTCTTTACCCGGGTTGCCGCGCTCACGGGTCCGAGATCAGCCACTGACACGCAGAGCCTCCTTCACGCGTGCCGAAGATCCGTGGAAACAGTCGGGTAACGCCCTTCCCTCGCTGGTGTGCAGAACGACGCCGTGGACCTCTACCGGGGTCCCACCGCACCGGGACTGATACCAGTACTCCGTGGTGGCGCCGGGATATTTGGTCAAGGGGGAGGAGGCCATGAAAAACTCCTGGGACAGGAAAGTCCGGTCTGCGCGGTGGTGCGGAAGAGCGTGGGGCGTGCGGGACTTGAACCCGCGACCGGAGGATTATGAGTCCCCTGCTCTGACCAGCTGAGCTAACGCCCCTTGGTGGAGAACGTGGGCCACGCGGCGGTGGGCGGCCCCACTCAGCCCAGCACCAACAGGCGCGGCCCAGCCGCCGTGGTGTAGAAGACGCGTTTGGCCCCACCGCTGGTCAGCGCCCGCTGGCAGCGCGAACAGGGACGAGCGAGCATCGGTACGCCGGCGTTGTTGACGCGAGCCACATAGACAATGGCCCCCTTGGGTATTCGAGCGCGACGCAGGATCATCTCCTCCGCGTGAAACGTGGCGTTACGGAAATCGACTCCCGGATGATTCCGGTACCGGTTGCTGCTCTGTGCCAGCACCCGGCGTCCCTTGGCCAGGACAGCACCCACCCGATACCGGCACGGAGACCGGGCGGCTTGTTTGAGAGCCAGACGCAGCCAACCTGCGGTCATGTCCACTGTCTCGGTCTTGGTGCGAACAGCACGCTTCGACAGCAGCCGGGTCCGGGCGGAATGCATAGTTCTCCCGTTGTTGAACATGTCGTTGAAAGCGAAGAGATACGAAGCCGGTGAGTGAGCGAGGTGGGATTCGAACCCACATACCCCGTGCGGGGCGACGGATTTTAAGTCCGCTGCGTCTGCCGATTGCGCCACTCGCTCTGGCGCGCGGGCGGGCAAGGAGCCCTATGTGTCCGGCTGATGCCGGTTCGTGCCCAGGACGGGCGCGAAGAGATAAGGGGCCTGACCCACCCGCGTACGAGCTGATGTCGATCGCCGGTAGAGACGCTCATGGTTTGCCCGCGCCCGCCCCAGCAGATCATTCCAGGAATCGACTTGGGGCCGGCGGGCGAGGAGTTGGCGCCTCCACACAGGCGTGGTGCCACCGAAGATCCCGTACGGAATGCGCTCGTCCAACGCGAAGGCGAGGCACTCGGTGCGTACGGGGCAGTCACGGCAGATCCGTAGCGCCTCGTCCTCGGCCGTGGAACCGTACGGTGCGAAGAAGGTGCCCGTCGGAACCTTGAAACACGCGGCGCGCATGCGCCAATGGCGGTCCATGGAGAGGGAGGGGCCGGCGTTGCCGCGGCGATGCGACCGGCGCAGGCGCGCGGTGGCAGGGCGAGCGGCAGCGGCATGGGTCAACGTGTCCACAGGCGTCTCCAGGTCTCCGGGGTGGGAAAGCCATCCGCATGCGTTCCGCGCCACCCCTGCTCCAGCTGGAACCGAGTGCAGGCCGCGCGCAGTTTGTCGTCCCACATCTGAGCGGCGCTCAGATCGTCGTCGTCCCACTCCAGGGCCGTACGCTGATCATCCGCGTGGCCGAGAGCGATGAGCCGAAGACGGAGGATCAGGATCCAGCTGTTTGTGCGTCCTTCGCCGAAGTGCTCATCCCCTGGAAAATCCGGCATCGGCCTGTCTACGTAGGTGGTGGAGGCCATCGTGGGGACGGATCCGTACGTATGGGAGTACGAGGAGACGAGGCCGCCGCCCTCCCGCGACCGGTACTGCGCCTTCTGGTCGTTCACGCCGGCGCTCCCCCATACCTCGCATTCCTGGGTGCCGGACGTCATGACCAGGTCGAGAGCGTCGTCAACGGCTTCCTCGAAGTTCCCGGCCCCCGCGGGGACATCGGAGCCGCCAATGGCCTCAACACGTACGGAGTTTCGGCGGAGGAAGAAGAGCCCTCGAACCCAGGACCGCAGGACGCGGGGGATGGAGCGCCCAGCCGGTTCGGCCGGGGACTGGACCGCGGTGCCGTGGGCGAAGGAGGCCGCGCAGGCCGTAATGCGAGGACGGCGCGGACGGGCATGCCGTGGCGTGGCACGGGTGTGGATCATCATGTTCCTTGGGCGAGTGCATGGTGTGTGTACGGTGAGGGCATCCTGTGCCCGGCAGTTGGCTGGATACGCCGATACGCCCGCCATATCAGCGTCGGTCGCAATCCCCCCGGCCATATCTGCTCCTCTTCTCCGGAGGTGTACGGCGGTGAGGCGCGGCGCCATTCCGCAGACGGCGCCGATGGCGGTACAGCAACATCTCGATGCTTTTGATGGTCATGCCGAGTTCGGCCGCTATCACGGCCTGGGGATAGCCGTAGAGAAGGCCCACGAGAGCCCGGCGGGTGCGCGGGTCCGCCTCCACCAGCAGCGCGTGAACCGTGCGACGGTCGATCACCAACTCCTCGGGGCGGCTCAACGGGTCACGAGCCGCGAGATGTTCGGCCTCGCGCAGCGGCACAGGGGGGAGCGGGCCCCATTGCCGCTGCTCGCGGACCCAGCGCCGGTACTCGTTGGGAAACGACAGCAGGCAGCGCCCGACGAAAAACGTACGAACCGAGGCCCCCTTCTCCGGCTGCCAGCCAGTGCCTGCCAGGGCACGTCGACGGAACTGCCGTAAGGCCACGGCGACCGTGGTGTGGACCAGCTCGCTGAGCCCGTCGTGATCGGCCAAGTGCTCAGAAGAGAGGTGCACGGCATGACCACTGAGCCGCCTGATCCGCGACTGCAGGCTCCCGTCGACGATCCACGAGTAGAGAACCGCGATTCCGTAGCGGGCCAGTTCGTCCTCGACCACGGCCCACTTCTGCTGACTACGGCAGTGTGTGCTGACCAACTCCGCTACGAGAGCATCCAGTTCATCACCGGCCTGTGGGCGGCGCCGCTTGCGAGATCGCGCTGAGAGAGGCCGGTGCGAGGATTCGTGAGAAGCCATCTACTGTCGTGCTCCTTCCTGTGGTCTCGACGGATCCATTGCGACGCGGAACTCCCCTGAGAGAGAAGCCGATATGTGCCGTAATCCCCGGCCTGCATAAGGCCGTTGGCCACTCAGCGGCGAGAGCGGACGTGGCGCGGATTCAAGCTCTCGGCCGCGGGCGATTCCGGTGCGGCCCTCACCGCTGGGAGCCCGGTGAGGGCCGGCAACGCAGAGATCATCACAGAGTTATCACCCACGCCACAAACGCATCTGTTGGCGCGATTCGCCCAGGTAATTGCCCTGCGTCGGCAGACCATCAGGAATGCCGCAGCACGGCGGGCCAGAAGCCCATGCCGCCACGAAACATGGTTATGGCCCACGGCTGCGCTGTTCGGATGAGCGCCCGGGCGGCGGACGGTTGAGCAGTCATACCCGAGTGAACCCCCGCTCGATCAATGGGTGTTGGAGATAAGCGCCCTCAACAGGGCAGCACAGCCTGCGGCCGGCGGGCGGCAACCGACCGGACCGAACAGTCAGCGGTTGACCCGCTTGGCGGGACGATCGGCTCGCGCCGAGCAGACAGGCCAGGCCCGAGGCCCTTGTACGCGCAGTACGCGCTTCGCCACGGTGATCTGTTCGGCGCGAGTGGCCAGATCGGCGCGCGGCGCGTACTTGGCCCCACCGAACGCGCGCCAGGTGGACGCGGTGAACTGCAGCCCCCCGTAATGGCCGTTGCCGGTGTTGATCCCCCATCTGCGCCCGCTCTCGCAGTGAGCCAGGCGGTCCCAGTCCAGGTCCAGCGCGTGGGCCTGACCGGCGGATGCGAGGGGAACGAGAGCACAGGCGGTGATCACGGAGGCCAGCGGCGCGAGACGGCGCAGGGAGCGGCGTGATGGGTGTAACGAACTGACACACATGGAGACTTCCAATGGTCGGGGAGTAGGAATGCGCCCCGCCGCCCTGGGGATATGCGCGGGCGGCGGGGCCCGGGGGCCTGCGACGGCGCCCCGTGCCCGAAAGCGGGCACGGAAGAATCACCGGAGAACCACCCGGTGGGGGAGAGGGGGCAATCGTCCTGGGCGATTTCGTTCCAGCGGGGAACGTCGCCTGCGGGGACGGGCCTCTCCAGGGGTGTAGGCCTCACGCAACCGACGACAGTAGCGGGGGGCGACAGCATGTGAGCGGATAGTGACACGCCTGCGCAATTAGTGTCAATAGTCGTATTTTCACTTCCGGGAAGTCGCGCGAGCGCGGGCTGCTCGGGGCGGACATCCGCCCCACCGCTCGCCCGTCGGTAGCACCCCAGGTTTCTCAAATCGCCATGAGGGATGGGCGCGTGACCCCCGCGTACAAGGTGATGGGTCGCACTTCCGCCACCCCGAAGCGGTTACGGAGCGGAACAACATGGAACAGTGCTGCCTGATATGCCATGTCCCGCTGGAGGACGACCTGCGCCCATGGATTTGCGGCGTCTGCGTGGTCAGGCTGGAGTGGGCCGTTCAAGGCCTGCCCGGCCTCTATGTGGGGCTACATGTGGAACTGCCGTTAGGCACTCGGGAGCGCAGGCTGGACCGGCTCACCAGCCGAACGCCATGGCGTAGTCGTGAGCTGAGCACACCGCTGCGGCTCTCGCTCCTGGAGCACGCGTCGCGATGCGTGGACGCCATACGCCATTGGGGACTGCGAGCGGTCCCCGATTCGATTCCCGCCGAGCCGGTCCGCCCCGGCTACCTCCTGCAAACCGTGTGTGCCGCGCTGGAGGCTGACCTCTCCAGGGCCGTGCGTACCGAGGAGAACGTGGTCAGAGCGAGAAAGGTCTGGACGGCATATGCGCGGGCCCGCCGGTTGCTGGGCCGAGAAGAACCACCCAGGCGACTCAAGACCGCCTGCCCTTCCTGTCACTTGCGCGCGCTGATCAGTGCTGACGGAGGGGCGGTGGTCTGCCGCTCGTGCACGGCGCGTTGGCCGGCGGGCTTCGGAGGCGATCCGAACCCACGGGCGGGAGATTAGCCCCGCCCCAGCGCCCGATGGCGATTGCGTGTATCACTCTCAACTCCCTCCGATGGGCCCACTCTCAGAAGAAAGTTACGGAGGACCACAGATGACCGCAGTAGACCGCCAAGGTCTCGCAGAACCGGAATACCTCACTGACCATGAACCGGGTGACCCTCGTTGGAGACTGTTGACCACCGCCGAGGCGGCGGAGGCGGTGGGGGTGTCCCCGGCCTGCATCCGGCAGTGGAAGCGCCGTGGATACCTCCGCCCCATCGCGCGCTACCGGACGAACGGCTCGCTGCTGTACAGAGAAGACCACGTATTAGAAGTCGAACGGGACCGTCGAGCGGCCCGACGTCCCCGTCGCTCGTCCGATGGCCACGCGCGAGCAGGCGCCGAGGCGGCCACTGGGCATCCATGAAGCTCACCGCCTCGAGAGGGTGTGCACCACCACCTGAGAGCGCAACGACTTGGCTGATCTGATCGGCTGGAAACCCGTTCACCCCGCGGTGCCGGAAGGGAGAGCGTGCCGGCCCGCGGGGCACGGATGCGAAACTTTCCTTCTCATCCCGCACAAATGGAATGGGCAGGTAGCCTGTCAGGCTACCTGCCCTGTTGTCATGAGCCGATGGCGTCGCGAATCCTCGGCTGGATCGCGGGCATAGAGTTTGTCGGACCGGATTCGTGACGCAGATTCTTTTGACGATCGAGGGGGAACGTTTCCACGGGATTCCGGGATGCTCCGGAGCAATTGTGGAACCACGTTCCGATGTGAGCGCAAAGCCCCTCTTGTGTCCTTGGGGGCGCAAGATATTTTACTGTTCCTGCGATATTAGAGCCCAGGTCGGGGTTGTTTTGCCGACTTCCTCCTCGGAGGTGAATGGGGCGAATGCGCGGCTCTCTTGGTCGAGTCGGCCCGATACCCACCTACCGGCAGATGCAGTTTCGCTCGTGGGGGATGGGGCTGCCCGCTCGGTCCTGATCGCGAGCGGGGAGCGAGTCGGTGAACAATTCTCGAGTGAGGACCCCGAGCGCCGAGGAAATTCGCCATGCGGTTTCTGGACGCACCCCGCGGTGCCCGTGCGCCATCAAAGAGATAAACGCCTGGGTGACATGCGCTTTTTTTGCCAGAGTGCGTTGGGAGACCTCCTTCAAGCGCATCAGTTCATTGAAGCGGTAGGGGTCGCGAAGGTACATGTGTCTCCTTCAAGGAGCCGGTGGCGAGCTGAATGCCGATGGCCGCTAGTGGGCATGTAGGTCAACACAGTTATCGCCGCTGCGGCAACATGGACTTTTCGGGCTTTCTGTGCCAGTTATCGTCGTACTGTCACCAGCGGCGACCTGAGCCCCCAGGTCAGCCCTTGATCGCCAATGTGCGCAGCCACATGGTTATGCATCAGGCATCCACCATTGGGGGGATCTGCTGCATCGCCGATGTTGAATCGGTAATCGTCGCCCGAGCACGTCTGGTCGGGAGGGGAAAACTTTGACGAGCCAAGCAGGGGCGAGGTGCGCGATGGCGCGGACGCGAGTTCGATGCGTGCATCTGTTTTCTGACGCCCGTGCGGGGTTGACATGGCCGGCGAGGTCATCGGACTCGTCCGTAGGTGACGTTGCTACTCCAGATTCGCTCCAGCCGCACCCGGGCTCCTGGCTTCGGGGCGTGCCAGATCTTTCCGTGCCCGGCGTAGATGCCCACGTGGTAGACGAACCACCTGGAGTGGAAGAAGACCAGATCGCCTGGCCGGCGCGTTCTCCAGCTCTCGCGCCGTACCGCGTTGTACTGGGCTTGAGCCGTGCGTGGCATTCTCCTTCCGGCCTTGCTGAAGGAAAACAGGACAAGTCCGGAGCAGTCGAATTGGTTCGGACCGGTAGCACCCCATACATAGGGGGCGCCTTTCTTGGATGAAGCCACTCGAAGCGCTTTGAGTGAGACGGAAGCCGCGTCAGCCGGTGAACTCAGCAGCAAGGGGCTGCCCATCATCGTGACAGCTGTCACTCCAGAGGCCAAGCGCCGTCCCACCAGTGCACGCCATCGAATCGACCTGCCAGGTGCTGGTGTATCGAACTGAGTGTGCCTTGCGCCAGTTCCGTCTCTGCTCGTGCGCCAGGCGGGGAAACGCTTTGCCGTCTGAACGAAGGAAAAGCACGGAAACCCTGGCATGTGACTGCTCCAAGTGGCGAGTAACAGTTTCGTTGAGGTGGATCAATTCTTTCCGGTGGTCGCAGGAACTGACTTGCGGGTCCTTATGGTTCACCGGCAAGAATCGATCTGCATGGCGTGACGTCTTGCTGAGGCCTCTCTTTCCTCATGTGGAATGGATTGAGCATGTTTGTCATTCGCTGTTGGTATTGGCCGAACTTCGTGGATGGCGTCGGTATTGACGGGATCACAGTTATCTCGCGGCGGGCAAGCGGTTCGTCGTGAGTCGCAGGTGTCGGTTATGTGGGGTCATCGACAAATTTTCCTGATGGGAGCCGATGAGACGAGCTCCCCATGGGGCGGGAGGTTATGCTGGATGTCTAGCCCATTCGGGCTGCGGCTGAGGCGCAAGGCTCAGGCAGGGGTAATATTCCTTGGTTGATATGCGCAGTATGGTCAGCGTCCGAAATGGCGAATACCGTGCATCGCTTTCGCCCAATGCCGAGTTCGGGAAGATGCGCCGGATTTCGGATGGTGATGGGGATTCCAGCTCTCTCTTCGCTTTGTATGGGCTGAGCTGTTTCCAACCCGACTGCCGCATCTGCGAGTTGGGCTTCTGTGTGACGTGACGAAGTTCCTGGTAGGCGGGGTTTCGCAACCAAGATCGCTTGCCTGGAATGGCCCGAGCGCTTCGGACGGGCGCAGGTCGGAGCCGCAGATTCCGCTGGAGGTGGTCCGTGCCGCCATGTCCGCCGGGCTTCTCGATCGGCGCGTGGACCACCGTGTTCGCGCGCGTCACGCTTTCCGCGCCAGGTCGGAGCCCTCACGGCAGTTCCTCCCGAGGCCGTCCGCAGGATTTCGCCTCGGTGCCACGGATGCGCCGCCGAGCCCGCTCGAACCGCTGGAGTGCGCCCACACCCTCTACGGCGGCGACCGCCACCGGACCGGCTCGGGCGGGGGCGTCGACCACGCTCTGTGGCCTGGCTAGCCCCGTTGGCTCTGTGTTTGTTTAGGCTTATTTGGGTACTTATTGGCATGTTCGAACCGTGAGCAGGGGTCTGGCTCGTGAGAGCCGTGTGTTGGGAGCTGTTCATGGGATCTGGCTCGAACGTGTGGAACTGTCCTTTCGACTTCGCCGAGGGTCTGGAATTCGATCCGCAACTGGGGCAGCTCGCGGCTGACGAGCCCGTGGCGCGGATCCGGCTGCCGCATGGTGAGGGGGAGGCGTGGCTGGTCACCCGCTACGAGGATGTACGGACGGTGACCAGCGATCGACGTTTCAGCCGCAGCGCGATCATCGGTCGGGATTTCCCGCGGATGACGCCTGAGCCGATCGTGCAGGACGAGGCCATCAATCTCATGGATCCCCCGGCCAGCAGCCGTTTGCGCAGCCTGGTCTCGAAGGGGTTCGCGCCGCATCACCTGAAGCACATGCGGGTCCGCACCCAGCACGTGGTGGACGAGCTGCTGGACGGGATGGAGGCCTACGGGTCTCCTGCCGACCTCGTCGAGCATCTGGCCAATCCGCTGCCGCTGACCACGATCTGCGAGGTTCTGGACATCCCCGAAGCCGATCGGGCCCAGCTCCGCGCCCACGCGCGGACGATGATGGACGTCGGGGTGGACAACCGGGACAACGCGGTGCGGGCCAAGGCCGACCTGCGCGCCTACTTCGCCACGTTGACCGCGCAGCGGCGGAAGCATCCCGGCGACGACCTGATCAGCGCTCTGGCCACCGCCCGGGACGGGGACGAGATCCTCGACGAGCAGGAACTGACCGTCATGGCGATGGTCCTGCTCATCACCGGCCAGGACACCACCACGTACGAGATCGGCAACATCGCGTACACCCTGCTCACCCGGCCGGACGTGCTGTCCGTGGTGCGCGACCGGCCCGAAATGCTCCCGAAGGCGATCGATGAGCTGTTGCGGTTCATCCCCTTCCGCAAGGGGGTCGGCATTCCCCGCGTCGCGACCGAAGACGTCGAGCTGAGCGGGGTGACCATCCGGGCCGGGGACATCGTGCACGTCTCCTACCTGACCGCCAACCGGGACGGGGAGAAGTTCGACCGGCCCGACGAGCTGGACCTGGAGCGTTCCGGTCCGCCGCACATGACCTTCGGCTGGGGCGGACACCACTGCCTGGGCGCCCCGCTGGCCGCCACCGAACTCGAGGTCGCCTTCGCGTCGTTGCTGGAGCGTTTCCCCGAGCTGAGGCTGGCCAAGCCCGCCGAAGAAGTGCGCTGGAACACCACCTCGATCTGGCGCTACCCCCTGGCACTCCCCGTCACCTGGTGACAGGACAGGTACGGGGCAGGCGGCCGCCGTATCTCGTGCGGAATGCACCAGCGAAAACCCGTGATGGCTTCTGGGGTTGGCACCGCTCGACATGCGGTGCTCACCCATCTGCCGTAATGTCATATGTCGATGGCATGTGAATGCATGTGGCGGACGCCGAAGTCGCCATCTGCTGAGACGGGGAGAACTTCACAGTTCGAGGGCTGGCGTTTTCGCCATCACCCCAGCCCGCCGGAACCGGGAAACCGCAGACGACCCGCGGTACGCACCCGGTAGCCCCCCCCCGCAGGCCACGCCACCCCGCACTCACCC
>NZ_LIQY01000084.1 GCF_001418495.1 Streptomyces pathocidini
GCCCGCACCCGCTCTTCGCGGGTCTGGTCAAGGCGGCGGTCCAGCGGATCCAGGGCGAGCAGGCCTGATCCCGCTCCGGCCCGATACGGTGGACGGGGGTGCCGGCCGCACCGGCCGCCACCCCCGCACCATCGTTCCCCGCGGAGGTCTCCCTACCCATGGGCCAGCACAGCCAGCGCCTGTCCGACACCCCGGAGGAGTGGCAGGTCACCGAGACCACCACGCCCTTCACCGGTAACAAGACCAGCGTCCGTACGGACCGCGTCGTGATGCCCGACGGCTCCACCGTCACCCGCGACTACCAGGTCCACCCCGGCTCCGTGGCCGTCCTGGCCCTCGACGAGCAGGACCGCGTCCTGGTCCTGCGCCAGTACCGCCACCCCGTACGCCAGAAGCTGTGGGAGATCCCCGCGGGGCTGCTCGACGTGCCCGGTGAGAACCCGCTGCACGCCGCCCAGCGCGAGCTCTACGAGGAGGCCCACGTCAAGGCCGAGGACTGGCGCGTCCTCGCCGACGTCTACACCACCCCCGGCGGGTGCGACGAGGCCGTGCGGATCTTCCTCGCGCGGGAGCTGTCCGACGTCGAGGGCGAGCGCTTCGAGGTCTTCGAGGAGGAGGCCGACATGGAGCTGGCCCGGGTGCCGCTGCCCGATCTCGTACGCGGGGTGCTGGCGGGCGAGCTGCACAACAACTGCCTTGTGGTGGGCGCCCTCACGCTGACCGCGGTCCTGGCGGGCGAGGGCGTCGAGTCGCTCCGCCCGGCGGACGCGCCCTGGCCCGCCCGGCCGTTCACGGCGTAGGCCGGATCCACGCTCCCGTCACAGCCCCCCCGCCCCAGGCCACCTTCATAAGCGCCCCCGTCACAGGCCGCCGTCCCGTTTGCGGACCGCGTCGATGATCCGATGCGGTGATCTTCCGGCCACCCGCCAGCCCCGCCGCGAGTCCAGGGCAGCGGCCCGTCGCACAGGGTGAACTACGCTCGTGCCGTTCCCGCTTGCGGTTTTCGCGGCGGGGTTGTGCGCCGGCGGACGGGAGCGTGGTTTGTGACGGATCAGGCGGTGGACACCGGCGGGTTCCACGGCCGTGCCCGTGAACTCAAGGCCCTGCGCGAGGACATCGAGCGGGCCGGGCTCGACACCCTCTCCGGGCGCAGGTCCGCCCGCGCCCGGGTGCTGCTCATCGCGGGCCCGCCCGGCTCCGGCCGGACCGCCCTCGCCGAGGAGTTCGCCCGCCGGGCGGCCGGCGACTACCCCGACGGCGTGCTCCGCGCCCGGCTCACCACTCCCGACGGCCGCCCGGTGCCCACCGGGCGTACCGCCCGCGACCTGCTGGGCGTCCTCGGCGCCCCGGCCGCCCCCGGCGCGGACGAGGACGAACTCACCGAGGCCCTGCGGGAGGCGCTCGGCGGGCGCAAGGCCCTGCTGCTCCTCGACGACGCCGCCGAGGCCGAACAGGTCCACCCGCTCATCCCGGACGAGCCCGGCTGCCTCGTCCTCGCCACCGCCCGCGGCCCCCTGACCGGGGTCCCCGACGTGCGGCCCTGCACACTCGGCGGGCTCGACGCGGCGGCCGGCGTCGAACTCCTCACGCGGTACACGGGCCCCACCCGCATCACCGTCGACCCCTGCACCGCGCACGCCCTGGCCGAGGAGTGCGAGGGCCGCCCCGCCGCGCTGGTGCTCGCCGGCGCCTGGCTGGCCGCCCGCCCCCAGGCCTCCGTCGCCGACCTGAACCAGCGGCTGCGCGAACTGCCGCCCGCGGACGGCCACATCCACGCCCTCCGCCCGCTGGCCCGCGCCTTCCGGCTGGTGTACGAGACGCTGCCGCAGCCCGCCGCCCGGATACTGCGCCTGCTCGTGCTGGCCCCCGCCGGGCTCCTCGACGCGCACACCGCCTCCGCCCTGGCCGGCTGCTCGGTAACCGCCGCGGCCACGACGCTGGACGACTTCACCGCGTACGGCCTGCTGCGCCCCGCCGCGGTGCCCGCAGCCCCGGACGCCGGGCCCCTGCACCAGCTGCCCGGCTGCTTCGCCCCGCTGCTGCGCGCGCTGCTGGAGGCGCAGGACAAGCCCGCCGAGGTGCTGCTCGCCCGCGCCCGGATGCTGGAACGGACCGTGCGGCAGCTCCAGGCCTGCCGGGCCGCGGCCGAACCCGCCGACTCGCCCGCCCGCAAGCGCCTCGCCGGGCTGCCGCGCGCGCTGCGCTTCCCGTCCGCCGGGGCCGCGGGCCAGTGGCTCGACTCGCGGCTGCCGATGCTGCTGGCCGCCGCCGCGCTGGCCGTCGAGGACGGCCAACTCGACACCCAGGCGAGGAGGTTGGTCTCCGCGCTGGCCCGGGCGCTGATCATCCACCGGGGCGAGGGCGGCGCGGCGCCCGAGCTGTATCCGCTGCACCAGCTGGTGCTGAGCGTCGCCGAGCGGCGCGGGCTCGCCGTGGAGCAGGCGGCCGCGCTGCTCAACCTGGCCGACCTCGACTCCGGCGCGGGCCGCACCCGGGAGGCGCTGGCCCGCTACCGCGGCGCCCTGGACGCGGCCCGCTCCGCGGGCGAGGCGCTGCTCACCGCCCGTGCGCTGGAGTCGCTGGGCGGCGCGTACCAGGAGCTGGGGGACTGGCAGCGGGCCGCCGACTGGTACGGCAGGGCGCTCTCGCTGCGGCTCTCCCGCAACGAACCGGCCGAGGAGGCGCGGCTGTACGGGCGGCTCGGCGCGGTGCACTGCTACGTGGGCCGCTGGGGCGAGGCGCTGCGCGACTGGCGGGCCGCCGCGGCCGGGTACCGCAGGCTGCGCGACCAGCGCGGCCACGCGCGGGCGCTGGGCGAGCTGGCCCGCGTGCAGGAGTACGCGGGGCGGCCTGAGGAGTCCCTGCGCACCTGCGAGGAGGCGCTCGGCCGCGCGCTCGGCGCGGGCGACCGCAGGCTGCAGGCCGCGCTGCGGGTGCGGATGGCCGACACCCTCGACCGGCTCGGCGATCCGGCGGCGGCCCGGCTCCAGCGCGCGGCCGCTGAAAGGCTTCTCGGAGATCAGCCCGGTCCTGCCTACGAAATCCGCAGCGGTTCGCCGACAGATTGAAGCTTTGAAAGGCTAGACAGCGGAGCGTCCTTCAATACACTGGTCTGACCGCCACTCGAAGCGGTGCCATCCCGTATGCAGTCGCATGCTGGTTTTGTGAGAGTTATCCCCTGAACCAAGGACCGTGATCGACGTGAAGGTCGGCATCCCCCGCGAGGTCAAGAACAACGAGTTCCGCGTGGCCATCACCCCGGCCGGCGTGCTCGAACTCGTCCGCTACGGCCACCAGGTCTTCGTGGAGCAGGGCGCCGGCCTCGGCTCCTCCATCCCCGACGAGGAGTACGTCGCCGCGGGTGCGAACATCCTGCCCACCGCCGACGAGGTCTGGGCCACCGCCGACCTGCTGCTGAAGGTCAAGGAGCCGATCGCGGAGGAGTACCACCGCCTCCGCAAGGACCAGACCCTCTTCACCTACCTCCACCTGGCCGCCTCCCGCGAGTGCACCGACGCCCTGCTGGAGTCCGGCACCACCGCCATCGCGTACGAGACGGTGGAGACCGCGAACCGCGCGCTGCCGCTGCTCGCCCCGATGTCCGAGGTCGCGGGCCGGATCGCCCCGCAGGTCGGCGCCTACCACCTGATGCGCTCGGCCGGCGGCCGCGGCGTGCTGCCCGGCGGCGTCCCGGGCGTGGCCCCGGCCAAGGCCGTCGTCATCGGCGGTGGCGTCTCCGGCTGGGAGGCCGCGCAGATCGCCATCGGCATGGGCTTCCGTGTCACGCTGCTCGACCGGAACATCAACAAGCTCCGCGAGGCCGACCGCATCTTCGGCACCAAGATCCAGACCATCGTCTCCAACGCCTTCGAGCTGGAGAAGGCCGTGCTGGACGCCGACCTCGTCATCGGCGCGGTCCTCATCCCCGGCGCCAAGGCCCCCAAGCTCGTCACCAACGAGCTGGTGTCGCGGATGAAGCCGGGAAGTGTTCTTGTCGACATCGCGATCGACCAGGGCGGCTGCTTCGAGGACTCCCGCCCCACGACCCACGCCGAGCCGACCTTCCAGGTCCACGACTCGGTCTTCTACTGCGTCGCCAACATGCCCGGCGCGGTGCCCAACACCTCGACGTACGCGCTGACCAACGCCACGCTCCCGTACATCGTCGAGCTGGCCAACCGCGGCTGGGCCGAAGCGCTGCGCCGCGACGCGGCGCTCGCCAAGGGCCTCAACACCCATGACGGACAGGTCGTTTACGGCCCCGTCGCCGAGGCGCACGGCCTCGACCACGTCGAGCTGAGCGCGCTCCTCGGCTGATTTCACCCCGGCGGGCGTCAACACGCACCGTCAACGGCGTCAACGGCACGTGTCCGGCCGGGCCTTGTTCACCAAGGTCCGGCCCGACGCGTGTTCGGCGTCCCCGGACGCCCTGCCAACTCGCCGCGAACGCAACCCTTTAACCGATTCGCGCGGGCGGGAAACCCCGTTGCGGACCCCTGTGCGCCCTTGACAGGAGCGTGTTCGGACACCGACACATCGTGCCGGGTCCGGTGGATTGTGTTGCTGTGAACCATCGACACGCCATAGAGTCGCCAACCGTCGGCATGCTGTCACGCTGACCTATCGATAAGTTTCCTGGTTACATCCAAGGAGGTAAGACGACTTGTGAATGAGTCGACATTTACTCCCGGGGGTGGTCAACCAGGGATGGTTCCCCTACGCCCCGAGGGTGTGGAGGCGCTCCCCGCCCGGGGGCAGGGTCCCATCGGGCTCGAGGCTGTCGACTCCAGCACCGTCAACACCTCCGCAGCCCGCCAGAGCACGACAGACCACCAGAGCATGGACGGCCATCACGTGAACGCCATGGCCGGCGACCAGAGCGGCACAGACCCCGCCACGCGATTCGCCGACTACGACGACCTGCCCGAGGGGCACTTCTACGACCCGGACGCGGAGTACGAGCCCGACCCCGAGTACGCGGCCACGCTCGCCCCGGACGCTGCCCGGCAGCGCCGGGAGCGCATCGGCCCGACCGGCCGGCCGCTCCCGTACTTCCCCATCCCGGGCCCGCTGACCGACCACGGACCCGCGAAGATCATCGCGATGTGCAACCAGAAGGGCGGGGTCGGCAAGACGACCTCGACCATCAACCTGGGCGCGGCGCTCGCGGAGTACGGGCGCCGGGTGCTGCTGGTCGACTTCGACCCGCAGGGCGCGCTGTCGGTGGGCCTCGGGGTGAACCCGATGGAGCTCGACCTGACGGTCTACAACCTGCTCATGGAGCGGGGCATGTCGGCCGACGAGGTCCTCCTGAAGACGGCCGTGCCCAACATGGACCTGCTGCCCAGCAATATCGACTTGTCGGCCGCGGAAGTGCAGTTGGTCAGCGAGGTCGCCCGGGAGTCCACGCTCCAGCGCGCGTTGAAGCCGCTGATGTCGGAGTACGACTACATCGTCATCGACTGCCAGCCCTCGCTCGGCCTGCTCACCGTCAACGCGCTCACCGCGGCGCACAAGGTGATCGTGCCGCTGGAGTGCGAGTTCTTCGCGCTGCGCGGGGTGGCGCTGCTCACCGAGACGATCGAGAAGGTCCAGGAGCGGCTCAACCCCGACCTGGAGCTCGACGGCATCCTCGCCACGATGTACGACTCGCGCACGGTGCACAGCCGCGAGGTCCTCGCGCGGGTGGTCGAGGCGTTCGACGAGCACGTCTACCACACGGTCATCGGCCGCACCGTCCGCTTCCCGGAGACCACGGTCGCCGGCGAGCCCATCACCACGTACGCCTCCAACTCCGTTGGTGCCGCCGCCTATCGCCAGCTCGCCAGGGAGGTGCTCGCCCGGTGCCACGCCGAGTGAGCCTCCCCGGGGCCGACGAACTCTTCCGCACCACAGGAGGGATGGCGCTCCAGGCATCGTCTCCGGGGGCCACCCGACAACACGCCAACGGAGAGACCACCGGCACGGGGACGCGGGTTCCCGCCCCGGCGGGCGAGCAGGACCCGGCGGCCGGCTCAGGCGAGGAGGAACCGGACTCGGGGGCCGCACCGGACGCGCGGTCAGGTACCGGGGAGGCGGACGGGGACGACGCCCCGGCCGAGCACGGCGGGCGCGAGGGGGACGGCGAGCGGCTCGCCGAGGGCAGGACCGCACCGCAGGCGCAGGCGGCGCAGGCCCGGCCCCAGGCCCGTACGGCACCCGACGCCGCGGCTGCGGGACGGCAGAGATCCGCGACCGGAACTGCCGGCTCCGGCGGCTCCCGCCCGACGGCCGCCGGGGTCAACGCGGCCGCGAAGGCGGTGGACGGGCAGGCCCGCCGCCGCTCCCGGGCCGCGGCCCGCCGGCCCAGCGGCCGGGAGCGCCACGACGAGAAGATCACCGTCTATGTCTCCGCCGAGGAGCTCATGGACCTCGAACACGCGCGGCTGGTGCTGCGCGGCGAGCACGGGCTCGCCGTCGACCGCGGCCGCATCGTCCGCGAGGCGGTCGCGGTCGTCCTCGCCGACCTGGAGTCGCGTGGCGACGCGAGCATCCTGGTGCGACGGCTGCGCGGGCGCTGACGCCCCGGCGTGGTCCCCCACGGTCTGCGCGGGCGCCGACCCCGGGCATGGGGTCCCCACGGTCTGCGCGGGCG
>NZ_LIQY01000085.1 GCF_001418495.1 Streptomyces pathocidini
GCACAGCCCCTCCGGGCCCGGACGGCTCAGTCCGGGCCCGGACGGCTCCGCCACCCGGGCCCGTTCGGAGGAACCTGCGCCGACCCGGCGCCACAGGGGCAGCGCCCGCTCGCCCGAGTCCTTACGGTGCCAGTGACCGTTCAGGCTCATTCTTCGTTCACCCGGGCAGGGGAACGAACTGTCGAGGGTAAGCCGAGGTGTTCGCATGGAGGCCCCGCCGGACAACGACGTGCTGTGGGCACGCTCCCTGCACTACGCACACGACGGGACCCCGGCGCTCGCCGGGGTCTCGGTGGGTGTGCGCGAGGGGGAGATCCTGGCCGTCACCGGACCGCGCGCCAGCGGCAAGACGACGCTGCTGCAGTGTCTGGCGGGCCAGTTGACGCCGCAGAGCGGGGAGGTCTGGTTCAACAGCTCCCCGGTGCACACGATGGGCCCGCTGGCCCGTGAGCGGCTGCGCCGGGACCGGTTCGGCTGGATCGACACCGAACCGCAGCTGGTGCCCGAGCTGACGGCCTGGGAGAACGCAGCGCTGCCGCTGCTGCTGCGCGGCAGCCCGCACCGGGCCGCGAAGACCGCGGCCATGGAGTGGCTGGAGCGGCTGGACGTCGGTGACTGCGCGCGCAAGCGCCCCGCGGCGCTGCTCCAGTCGCAGCGGCAGCGCATCGCGATCGCCCGCGCGCTGGCCTCGGACCCGTCGGTGCTGTTCGCCGACGAGCCGTCGGCGCCGCTGCACCGGGCCGACCGGGCGCATGTGCTGCGCACGCTGACCACGGCCGCCCGCTCGCACACGATCACCGTCGTGCTGGCCACGCACGACGAGGAGGTCGCGGCGCTGGCGGACCGGACGATCGCGCTGGTGGACGGCCGCAGGGTCGGTTCGCTGGCCGCCGCTGAGAAGGAGGGCCAGGCCGAGTGCTCGCTCTCCGTCTAGCCCGGGGCACCCATCCCATCGTTCTGCTGCGGCGGTTGATGGTCGCCGCGGCCTCCGCCGGTGTCGGCTTCCTGCTGCTGTGCACGCTCGGCCACGCGCTGGGACATCCGGAGGCGGCGGGCGGTTCGGCAGCGCGCCTGCTGTGGTGCCTGGTCCCGCTGGCCGCGGCGATGCAGCTGGCGGTCGCGGTGGCCCGTACGGATCCGGCGACGCGGCCGCAGCCGGGGCTGTCGTCGGTGGGGCTCGGCCCGGTCGGGCTGGCGCTGCTGGCGGCGGCCTCGACGGCCGTGTCCGCCGCGGTGGGCAGCGCCCTGGCCCTGTTCTCGTTCCTCTATCTCCGCGGCGACCTGGGCGGGGAGCCGTTCGGCGGTTCGGTCGCGGATGTGCTGGGTGCGGGCCAACCGCTGCCGTACGCCGGGGTGTTGACGCTGCTGTTCGTGGTGCCGGCGCTGACGGGCGCGGCGGTGGCGGTCGCGCTGCGCCCGCGCAAGCCGCGGCCGGACAACGCCAAGTCGCCGGATCCGCAGAAGCCGGTGGCGGCGGCCGGGCAGCCGTCGGCGGCGCACACGACGGTGTCGACGGGGCTTCCGTGGGGGGTCGCGCTGACGGCGGCGGGGATCGCGCTCGGCACGTACGCGAGCCGTACGGCCTCGTCCCCGTCGGACGGGCTGCTGCCGCTGCCGGGGCGGCTGGACACGATCCCGGCGGGTGTGGTCGGCGGCTGGGTGCTGATCGCGATCGGCCTGGTCCTGGCCTGCCCAGGGCTGACCCATCTGTGCGGGAGACTGCTGGCCTCCGGCCGCCCGGGCGCGCTGCGGCTGCTGGCGGGCCGGGTCCTCCAGGAGGAGGCGGTACGGCTCGGGCGCCCGCTCGGCGTGCTGTGCGCGGTGGCGTCCGCGGCGCTGGCCGCGTCGCAGTTGTACGGGACGGCGCTGGACTCGACGGGTGCGCGGCTGTTCGGGCCGCTGACGGGGGTCGGCGCCGCGGTGGTGATGGCGTGTGCGACGGCGACGGTGCTCACGGTGGCGCTGGAGACGAAGGGCGCGCGGATCGACACGACGGCGGCGCTGGGCCGCATCGGCGTCTCGTCCGGCCTGCTCCGCAAGGCGGCGGCGCTGCGGGCGGGCGTGCTGGTGGCGGTCCTGGCACCCATGTCGTGGGCGGTCGCGGAACTGGCGTCCCTACCACTGTCGCGCTGACACGGCCCGACTTCCGACGTCGAGGCCCGGGAAACGACTTCTGGTCGCTCCCGGGCCTCAGCCGTTCCGAGACGCACACGCGCGTGCGGGCGAGCGCCGGCGGCGGCAGGCCGCAGAGCGAGCGACGGCGCAGAGGCGGCGCGGTGCAGGGCGGACAGCAGCGGCACGGCGAACTGCCCGCGGAGAGTGGCTGCTCCGGGAGCGGGGATTGCAGCAGCGGGTTGCGGGGCGAGTCCACCAGGTCGCCGGGGCACAGCCCGGGCAGCCGCTCGGACAGGTCGTGGTGGTGCGGCCACGGACAGCGGCAGCGCGGAGGCCGCTGCCGCTGCCGTGCGGAAAGCGGCGGCGGTCGCTGCGTGCGGAAGGCGGCACGGACCTACGCGCCGCTCAGCGCCACCACGTCCTCCGCTGTGAACGTCACGCCCACCGTCGCGCCCGGTTCGGGGGCGTCGCGGAGGGCGCAGGCGGCTTCCAGGCGGGGGCCGCCTGCGGGCTGGAGGAGGAGCGCGACGTGGTTGCCGCGGAAGGTGCGGCCCACGACCGCGCAGGGCAGGCCGTCGGCGACGGCCGTGAGCCGTACGCCGGCCGGGCGGACGAGCAGGCGGCACGGCCCCTGCGCGGCCCCGGCGGGTGCGGGCAGCTTGCCCCAGGGGGTGTCGGCGGCCTCGCCGGAGACGGTCGCTTCGACGACGTTGTCGAAGCCGAGGAAGCGGGCCACGAACTCGGTGGCGGGCCGCTGCCAGACCTCCAGGGGCGTACCGCTCTGCTCGACGCGGCCCTCGCGCATCACGACGACCCGGTCGGCGAGCGCGAACGCCTCGCCCTGGTCGTGGGTGACGGCGAGCACGGTGGTGCCCAACCGGCCGAAGAGTTCGCGGAGTTCGACCACGAGCCGTTCGCGGAGGCCGCGGTCGAGCTGGCCGAGCGGCTCGTCGAGCATCAGCAGCTTCGGTTCGGGCGCGAGCGCCCGCGCCAGCGCGACCCGCTGCTGTTCGCCGCCGGAGAGCGCCGTGACCGCGCGCCCCTGCGCCCCGGGCAGGCCGACGAGGTCCAGCAACTCGGCGACCGTACGCCGCTGTTCGGCCCGCGCGACCTTGCGCATGCGCAGCCCGAAGGCGACGTTGCCGCCGACGTCGCGCTGCGGGAACAGCTGGTGGTCCTGGAACATCAGGCCGACTCCGCGCCGGTGCGCGGGCACGCCGGTCTGGTCGCGCCCGGCGAGCAGCACCCACCCGGCGTCGGCCCGCTGCAGCCCGGCCACGACCCTCAGCAGCGTGGACTTCCCGCTTCCGCTGGGCCCGAGCACACACACGATCTCGTGCGCGGCGACGTCGAGATCCACCGCGTCCAGCGCCGTACGCCCACCGAAGCGAACGGTGACGCCTTCGAGGCGTAGCAGGGCGCCTGCGTCGGCAGCCCGAAGCCAATCCGGGCCCGCCCCTCGGCCCGAGGGGTCTGGGGACGAAGTCCCCAGGTTCTCTCCGCCGCGACGGCGCGCAGCCCGAACGCCGGAGCCCGGATGGGGGCCCCTCCCAGCGGTAGCTGGGGGAGCCGAACCGGCCGCAACTCGGATCCCACGGAACAACCTGCCCATAGTCAGAACTCCCCGGATCGATCCGTACGCAGCCGCTCCAGCGCCAGCAGGGACCCGGCGCACACCAGCATGAGGATCGTGCTCAGCGCCATCGCCTGCCCGTAGTTGAGTTCCCCGGCCCGCCCCAGGAGGCGGGCGACAGCCACCGGCAGGGTGGGGTTGTCCGGCCGGGCGATGAACACGGTCGCCCCGAACTCGCCGAGCGAGACGGCGAACGCGAACCCGGCCGCGACCAGCAGCGCCCGCCGCACGAGCGGCAGGTCCACCTCGCGCCAGGCCCGCAGCGGCGAGGCGCCGAGCACCGCCGCGGCCTCCCGCAGCCGCTCGTCGACGGCCCGCAGCACGGGCAGCAGGGTGCGCACCACGAACGGCACGCCGACCAGCGCCTGCGCCAGCGGTACGAGGAGCCAGGAGGAGCGCAGGTCGAGCGGCGGCTCGTCGAGCGTGATGAGGAAGCCGAAGCCGACGGTCACGGCGGAGGTGCCGAGCGGCAGCATCAGCAGCGCGTCGAAGCCTCGGACGAGCCGCCCGCGCCGCCCGGTGCCCTCGGCCCGCCGGGTGAGCGCGGCCGCTGCGGACCCGCCGATGACGAGCGCGATGGCGGTGGCGGCGGCCGCGTACCGCAGGGAGTTCCAGACGGCCTCCAGCGGGGCCACGACGAACGTCCCGCCGCCGGCCGCCGCGGACGAGAGTGCTTCGTAGAAGGCGAACCCGTACCCGCCGGGCGCGGCGAGGGAGCGCTCGACGAGCACGCCGAGCGGCAGCAGGACCAGCACCGCGATGACCGCCAACACGCCCCACAGCAGGGCCCATTGGGCTGCTCCGCGCGGCCGGTGGGCGGTGGTGCGGGCGTCGACGAGCTTCAGGGCGGTCTCCCGGCGCCGCACGGTCCACGCGTGCAGGGCGAGGATCGCGGCCACGGCGGCGAACTGGACAAGCGTGAGCACGGCGGCCGCCGGCAGGTCCAGCAGCTGCGCGGTCTGCCGGTAGATCTCCACTTCGAGGGTCGCGTAGCGGGGGCCGCCGAGGATCTGCACGGCGCCGAAGGAGGTGAAGGTGAACAGGAACACCATGAGCGCGGCGGCGGCGACCGAGGGCGCGAGGGCGGGCAGCGTCACCCGCCGCCAGGCCGCGAGCCGGCCCGCGCCGAGCACCCGCGCGGCCTCCTCCTGGCGCGGGTCGAGCTGCGCCCAGAGCCCGCCGACGGTGCGCACCACGACCGCGTAGTTGAAGAACACGTGTGCCAGCAGGATCGCCCACACCGTGGTGTCCAGCCGTACACCCCACAGTTCGTCGAGCGTGCCGCCGCGCCCCAGCAGGGCGAGGAACGCGGATCCGACGACGACGGTCGGCAGCACGAACGGCACGACCACGACCGCCCGCAGCACCTCCTTGCCGGGAAAGCGGAAGCGGGCGAAGACGTACGCGGCGGGCAGCGCGATCAGCAGGGTGAGCGCGGTGGAGGCCAGCGCCTGCCAGGTGGTGAACCACAGCACGCGCAGCACGTCGGGGTCGGCCAGCACGTCGGCGGCCTGCCCCAACTGCCAGTGCCCGCCCGCCCGCAGGCCGCGGCCGACGATGGCGGCGACGGGGTAGCCGAAGAAGACCGCGAAGAAGGCGAGGGGCAGCGCCATGAGGGCGAGCCGTACGGCCGTGCCGCCCCTGGCCCGCGGCGCCGGCCGGGCGCCGCGGGGCTCCGCTTTCGCGGCGCTTACCTCAGGACCAGCGAGGACCACTGCTCCACCCACTGCTCACGGTTTTCGGCGATCTTCTCGGGCGCGAGCGTGGCCGGGTGGTCGATTCTCGCGCCGTACCGGGTGAACACCTCGGGCAGCTTCGCGTCCTGGCGCGCGGGGTTGACGAACATCTGCAACGGCAGGTCCTCCTGGAAGGTCCTGCTGAGCAGGAAGTCGAGCAGGGCCTTGCCGCCCTTCTCGTTCTTCGCCCCGGTGAGGAGGCCCGCGAACTCGGTCTGGCGGAAGCAGGTTCCGGTGGCCACCCCGGTCGGCGCCTCCTCCGGCAGCGGCTTCGTCTCCAGGACCCCGGCGGGCGGGCTGGAGGCGTACGAGACCACGAGCGGCTTGTCGCCCTTGCCGCCGCCTGCGGAGAACCGGTCGTAGTAGGCCTGCTCCCAGCCGTCGACCACCTCGACGCCGTTGGCCCGCAGCTTCTTCCAGTAGTCCTGCCAGCCCTTGTCGCCCTTCTCGGCGGCGGTACCGAGGAGGAAGCCGAGGCCGGGCGAGGAGGTGGCGGCGTTCTCGGTGACGAGCAGGTTCTTGTACTCGGGCTTGAGGAGGTCGTCGAAGGTCTCCGGCGGCGCGGTCTTCCTGCGCTCGAAGTACGCCCGGTCGTAGTTGACGCAGATCTCGCCGGTGTCGATCGGGGTGACGCGGTGCCGGGCCTTGTCGAGCTGGAGCTCCTCGGGCACCTGGTCCAGGCCCTTGGCCTGGTACGGGGTGAACAGGCCGGCGTCGAGGGCGCGGGAGAGGAGGGTGTTGTCGACGCCGAAGAAGACGTCACCCTGCGGGTTGCCCTGGGAGAGCACCGCCTGGTTGACGGCCGCGCCCGCGTCGCCGCCGCGCAGGACCTTGACCTTGTAGCCGGTCTGCTCGGTGAAGGCGGCGAGCACGGGCTTGGAGGCCGCGAACGAGTCGTGGGTGACGAGCGTGACGGTCTTGGAGTCCTGGGCGGAGCCGCCCGAGGAGTCCTGGCCGCAGGCGGCGAGGACGGAGGCGCCGAGGACGGCGGCGAGCCCGGTGCCTATGGCACGCCGGAGGTTGATGTTCATGTGTGGGCTGACTCCCTACGCCGGTATGACCCGGATCAGGTTCGAGGGTCTGCGGCGTCGTGCCGCACTCTCAGCGCTCTCCGCGCTCCCCTGTCGGAATGTTCAGTTGTGCGAACGCACGATATCAAGCGCGCGGCGGGCGGCCGCCCGCCGCCCGGTTCAGCGCTCGGAGGCCGCCAGCTGCCCGCAGGCCCCGTCGATCTCCTGCCCCCGAGTGTCCCGTACGGTCACGGGCACACCATGGGCCGCGATCGCGGCGACGAACGCCTTCTCGTCCTCGGGCCGGGAGGCGGTCCACTGGGAGCCGGGCGTCGGGTTGAGCGGGATCAGGTTGACGTGCACCCGGCGGCCCCTGAGGAGCCGGCCGAGCAGGTCGCCGCGCCAGGCCTGGTCGTTGATGTCGCGGATCAGGGCGTACTCGATGGAGATCCGGCGGCCGGACTTCTCCGCGTACTCCCAGGCGGCGTCCAGGACTTCGCGGACCTTCCAGCGCGTGTTGACCGGCACCAGGGTGTCGCGCAGCTCGTCGTCCGGCGCGTGCAGGGACACCGCGAGGCGGCACTTGAAGCCCTCGTCGGCAAACCGCAGCATCGCCGGGACCAGGCCGACGGTGGAGACGGTGATGCCGCGCTGGGACAGGCCGAGGCCGTCCGGCTCGGGGTCGGTGAGCCGGCGGATGGCGCCGACGACCCGGTTGTAGTTGGCCAGGGGCTCGCCCATGCCCATGAAGACGATGTTGGACAGCCGGGCTGGCCCTCCAGGGATCTCGCCATCGCGCAGCGCCCGCATGCCGTCCACGATCTGGTGCACGATCTCGGCCGTCGACAGGTTGCGGTCCAGACCGGCCTGGCCGGTCGCGCAGAACGGGCAGTTCATGCCGCAGCCCGCCTGCGAGGAGATGCACATGGTGACCCGGTCCGGGTAGCGCATGAGCACCGACTCCACCAGCGTGCCGTCGAAGAGCTTCCACAGGGTCTTGCGGGTGGTGTCGTCGTCGCACGAGATGTGCCGTACGACCGACATCAGCTCCGGCAGCAGTTCGGCCGCCAGCTTCTCCCGCGCGGCGGCCGGGATGTCGGTCCAGGCCGCGGGGTCGTCGGCGTACCGCGCGAAGTAGTGGCGTGACACCTGGCCGGCGCGGAAGGGCTTCTCGCCCAGCGCGGCCACGGCCTCGCGGCGCTCGGCGGGGGTGAGGTCGGCGAGGTGCCGCGGCGGCTTCTTGGCTCCGCGCGGCGCGACGAAGGTGAGTACGCCGGGGTCGGGCGGTGCCATGAAAACTCCTCGTTGCGACGGTGCTCGGCCCTCCCCGCGGTCGCGGGGCCTGTGGGTCGCGGGCCTACGGCAGGGCGATGCCGGAGCCCGGAGGGCTCACGGGGCCGTTCCCGCGGCCCGGGGCCGAAAAGGGCCCGCCACGAAAGCGGCGGGCCCTTCCAGAGTACCGGTGGTCGGAACTCACCCGGCCCCGACGAACACCACCAGCAACAGCCACACCACCGGCGCCGTGGGCAACAGCGAGTCGAGGCGGTCCATGATCCCGCCGTGGCCCGGCAGCAGATTGCCCATGTCCTTGATGCCGAGATCCCGCTTGATCATGGACTCGCCGAGGTCGCCGAGCGTTGCGCTGGTGGCGACCGCGAGGCCGAGCAGCAGCCCCTGCCACCAGCTGCCGCCGTCGATCAGGAACTCCATGCACAGCGCCCCGGCCGCCATCGCGAAGCCCACCGCGCCGAGCAGCCCCTCGCGGGTCTTGCCGGGGCTGATCCGCGGCGCGAGCTTGTGCTTGCCGAACCGCCAGCCCACCGCGTACGCCCCGGTGTCGCTGACGACCGTGAGGACCAGGAAGGTGAGCACCCGCCAGGCACCGTCCTGCGCGGCGAGCATCAGCGCCACGAAGGTGGCCAGGAACGGCACGTAGAACGCCGCGAAGACGGCGGCCGTGACGTCCCGCAGATAGTCCTCGGGCGGGTCCGACATGCGCCACACGAGCGTGGCGAGGGCGGTGAGGGCCATGGCCAGCCAGGCGCCCTCCGCACCGCGCAGATAGCCGGCGAACACCATGGCGGCGCCGCCAACCGCGAGCGGCACCAGCGGGATCCGGATGTACTTCTTCTCCGAGAGCCGGGAGGACAGCTCCCACAGGCCCACGACGACGGCGGCCGCGATCACGCCGACGAAGACGGCCTTCACGACGAACAGCGAAGCGATGATCACCGCGCCCAGACCGAGGGCGACCCCTATCGCCGCGCGCAGGTCACGGCCCGCCCGCTTCTTCTGGGGAGGCTGCGCCGGGGGGCCGCTCGGGCGAGCGGCCCCCTGGTCACGCCGGTCGCGGTCGTTCCGGTCTCCGCCTGCTTCAGGCACGGTGGGCATGGGCCGAGTCTGCTGCGGCTCGGCCGCCCCGTGCACGGGACGCGCGGGAACCGTCGGGCCGGACCCCTGGTCGGGCGGTCCCCAGAACCCGGAGGCCGGTGGGGACCCGCCTGCCGAAGGCAGCGGCCCGGCCCCCCAGGAAGAGTCGTTCATCAGACCTCGAGCAGCTCGGCTTCCTTGTGCTTGAGCAGCTCGTCCACCTGCGCCACGTACTTCGAGGTGGTGTCGTCGAGCTCCTTCTCGGCGCGGCGGCCCTCGTCCTCGCCGACCTCGCCGTCCTTGATGAGCTTGTCGATGGACTCCTTGGCCTTGCGGCGGACGCTGCGGATGGAGATCTTCGCGTCCTCGCCCTTGCCCTTGGCGACCTTGATGTAGTCGCGGCGGCGCTCCTCGGTGAGCTCGGGGAACACCACGCGGATGATGTTGCCGTCGTTGGACGGGTTGACCCCGAGGTCGGAGTCGCGGATCGCCTGCTCGATGTTGCGCAGCGCGCTCTTGTCGAACGGGGTCACCACCGCCATGCGCGGCTCCGGCACGGAGAACGACGCCAGCTGGTTGATCGGCGTCAGCGCCCCGTAGTAGTCCGCCACGATCTTGTTGAACATCGCCGGGTGCGCCCGCCCGGTGCGGATCGCGGCGAAGTCCTCCTTGGCGACCACGACGGCCTTCTCCATTTTCTCCTCGGCCTCGAGGAGGATCTCTTCGATCACCACTTGCTCCTGGTCTTGTGAGTGAGCCCTGCCGGCTGTCCCGGCCGTACGGGGCCGGTTGTACGGGCCGGTGTCGTCAGGCCCGCGTCCCCTGGTCGCTGACGAGCGTGCCGATCTTCTCACCCTTCACCGCACGAGCGATATTGCCCTCGGCGAGCAGCTCGAAGACGAGGATGGGCAGTTTGTTGTCCATGCACAGGGTGATGGCGGTGGCGTCGGCGACCTTGAGGCCGCGGGTGATCACCTCGCCGTACTCCAGCGCGTCGAACTTCACCGCGTCGGGGTTCTTCTTCGGGTCGGAGTCGTAGACCCCGTCCACGCCGTTCTTGCCCATGAGCAGCGCCTCTGCGTCGATCTCCAGGGCGCGCTGGGCGGCGGTGGTGTCGGTGGAGAAGTAGGGCATGCCCATACCCGCGCCGAAGATGACGACGCGTCCCTTCTCCAGGTGCCGTACCGCCCGGAGCGGGATGTACGGCTCCGCGACCTGCCCCATGGTGATGGCGGTCTGGACGCGGGAGTCGATGCCCTCCTTCTCCAGGAAGTCCTGGAGGGCA
The DNA here is from genome assembly GCF_001418495.1 of Streptomyces pathocidini. Lineage (GTDB taxonomy): Bacteria > Actinomycetota > Actinomycetes > Streptomycetales > Streptomycetaceae > Streptomyces > Streptomyces pathocidini. The sequence goes on from NZ_LIQY01000085.1 coordinate 10,150, forward strand.
AGGCAGTTCATGACGGTGCCGAGCATGCCCATGTAGTCGGAGCGGGCCCGGTCCATGCCGCGCTGCTGGAGCTCCGCACCGCGGAAGAAGTTGCCGCCGCCGATGACGACGGCGATCTCCGCCCCGTCCCGTACGACCGCGGCGATCTCCCGCGCCATGGTGTGCACGACGTCGGGGTCAACGCCGAGTGCTCCCCCGCCGGCGAAGGCCTCGCCGGAGAGCTTCAACAGGAAGCGGCGGCGTTTGCTGCCATAGCGGCCGTGCTCGGCGTGGCCGGCCCGGTGGTCCGTCTCGGCCCGGTGGTCCGTGTCGGCCTGGTCGGCGTTGTCAGCGTGGTCGGCGCCCTGGTTCATGGAGATCTCCTCGTGCACATACGAGAAGGCCATTGCCGTCTGGTCGGGGTGTGAGCCCTCTGCGGCAATGGCCTCCTCGTCACATCTGCGGCCGGCCGGCGCGTGGGCCGCCGACTGCCCCCGACCCTAGCGGGTCGGGCGTATTCCGTCGCTGAACGGAGCTGAACGCGGGGCTCAGGCGCCGACGCGGAAGCGGGCGAAGCGCTTCAGCGCGACACCGGCCTCGTCCAGGACCTTCTGGACGGTCTTCTTGTTGTCCTTGGCGAACGGCTGGTCAAGGAGGACGTTCTCCTTGAAGAAGCCGGTGACCCGACCCTCGACGATCTTCGGCAGGGCGCCCTCGGGCTTGCCCTCCTCGCGCGCGGTGGCCTCGGCGACGCGGCGCTCGTTCTCGACGGTCTCGGCCGGGATCTCCTCACGGGTGAGGAACTTCGGCGAGAACGCGGCGATGTGCTGCGCGACGTCCTTGGCGATCTCGGCGTTCTCCTGGTCAAGCTCGACCAGGACGCCGACCTGCGGGGGCAGGTCCGGGCTGGTGCGGTGCAGGTAGGTGGCCACGAAGCCGCCGGAGAACTGCGCGAAGCGGTCGAGGACGATCTTCTCGCCGAGGGTCGCGTTGGCCTCGTCGACAAACGCCTGGACGGTCTTACCGGCCTCGATCTCGGAGCCGAGCAGGGTCTCCAGGTCGGCCGGGGAGGTCTTGGCGACGTGGGCGGCGATGGCGTCCGCGACGGCGACGAACTTGTCACCCTTGGCGACGAAGTCGGTCTCGCACTTGAGCTCGACCAGCACGCCGGACTTCTTGTCGTCGGCGATGAGGGCGACGACGGCACCGTTCTCGGCGCTGCGGCCCTCGCGCTTGGCGACGCCCTTCTGGCCCTTGACGCGCAGGATCTCGACGGCCTTGTCGACGTTGCCCTCGGCCTCGTCCAGCGCCTTCTTGCAGTCCATCATGCCGGCGCCGGTGAGCTCGCGGAGCTTCTTGACGTCAGCGGCGGTGAAGTTCGCCATGGTCTGTCAATCTCTTCTCGAAAAGTCGATTGGATCTACGGGTGGACGGCGGGGGCGGTCGGCCCCCGCCGTCGTCAGCCGTGACGGGTGGGCCGTCAGGCCTGCTCGGCGTCCGCGGCCGGCTTCTCGGCCTCGGTCTTCTCGGCGGCGGCCTCGGCGGGCGCCTCGACGGCCTCGGCGGGCTTCTCGGCGGCCTCGGCGGCGGCCGGCTCGTCGGCCTTCTTGTCGCCCTCGAGCAGGTCGCGCTCCCACTCGGCGAGCGGCTCGCCCGCGGCCTTCTCGCCCTTGCCCTCAGCGGCGACGCCGGAGCGGGAGATGAGGCCCTCGGCGACGGCGTCGGCGATCACACGGGTGAGCAGGGTGACGGAGCGGATGGCGTCGTCGTTGCCCGGGATCTTGTAGTCGACCTCGTCCGGGTCGCAGTTGGTGTCGAGGATCGCGACGACCGGGATGTTGAGCTTGCGCGCCTCACCGACGGCGATGTGCTCCTTCTTGGTGTCCACGATCCAGACGGCGCTGGGCACCTTCTGCATGTCGCGGATACCGCCGAGGGTCTTCTCCAGCTTGGCCTTCTCGCGGGAGAGGACGAGGAGCTCCTTCTTGGTGAGGCCGGAGGCGGCCACGTCCTCGAAGTCGATCTGCTCGAGCTCCTTCAGGCGCTGCAGGCGCTTGTAGACGGTCGAGAAGTTGGTGAGCATGCCGCCCAGCCAGCGCTGGTTGACGTACGGCATCCCGACGCGGGTCGCCTGCTCGGCGATGGCCTCCTGGGCCTGCTTCTTGGTGCCGACGAACATGATGGAGCCGCCGTGGGCGACGGTCTCCTTGACGAACTCGTAGGCGCGGTCGATGTACGACAGCGACTGGAGCAGGTCGATGATGTAGATGCCGTTGCGCTCGGTGAAGATGAAGCGCTTCATCTTCGGGTTCCAGCGGCGGGTCTGGTGCCCGAAGTGGACGCCGCTCTCCAGCAGCTCCCGCATCGTGACGACGGCCATGGCCGTACTCCTTGAGGTACTCGGTTCCACGTCGGCCGGGTGGCCGCCGTGCCTGACGCCCGACGCGTCTGCCACGACAGAGCTCTCACGAGGACCTGTTGTGGACCGAGGGACGCGGCCGCGGAGCTTCTCCCGGAGGACATGAAGCGCCGACGGCGGGGCGTGCGAAGTCGACCCGGTGACCCGGATCGCCACCAGAAGTGTACGGGACCCCGGAGCCGCGGAGCGACACACCGCGGGCGGGGGGTGCGGGCGGGAGGCGGGCGGTGACGG
>NZ_LIQY01000086.1 GCF_001418495.1 Streptomyces pathocidini
CGCTGCTGCGCACCGGCTTCCGGATGATCCTGGAGGCCGAGTCGGATCTCGCCGTGGTGGGTGAGGCCGGTGACGGGCAACAGGCCCTGGAGCAGGTGCGGGCGCTGCAGCCCGATGTGGTGCTGATGGACATCCGTATGCCCCGGATGGACGGGGTGGAGGCGACCCGGCAGATCACCGGCCCGCTGCGCGACGGGCCGGCGAAGGTCCTCGTCCTGACCACCTTCGACCTGGACGAGTACGTGGTGGAGGCGCTGCGCGCGGGGGCCAGCGGCTTCCTGCTCAAGGACGCCCCGGCCCACGAGCTGGTCCAGGCGATCCGGGTGGTCGCGGCGGGCGAGGCGATGCTCGCGCCGAGCATCACCCGCCGGCTGCTGGACAAGTACGCGGGCCGGCTGCCCTCCGGCGAGGAGCCGATGCCGGACACGCTGCACACGCTGACCGACCGCGAGGTCGAGGTGCTGAAGCTGGTCGCGCGCGGGCTGTCGAACGCCGAGATCGCGGCCGACCTGTTCGTGAGCGAGACGACAGTCAAGACACATGTGGGCCATGTGCTGACGAAGCTGGGTCTGCGGGACCGGGTGCAGGCGGCGGTCTACGCGTACGAGAGCGGGCTTGTGCGGCCTGGCGCGCAGTAGTTCGGCACTGCGCGCCGGTGCTTGGCGGAGATGCCTCGGGCGGGCTCGAGCCGCGGCTCAAGTCCGCCCGAGGTCACTGTGTCCTCAAACGCCGGACGGGCTGGATATGCCTGAGGGGGCGTCAGCCCTCGGAGCCCTTGCTGATTTCCCAGAAGCGGAAGACCGTGGAGGCGTCCAGGGTCCACTCGAGGCCGTCGACGTTGTCGCGGGCCACCGCGTACTGCTTGCCCTGCCAGAGCGGGATCACCGGCACGTCCTCGGCGACGATGTCCTGGAGCTCCTTGAAGCTGCGCTCGGTGGCGGCCCGGTTGGCCTCGGCCGCGGTCGTCGGGATGAGGTCCTTGACGATCCGGTCCGACTCGTAGTTGTTGGACAGCACGTTGCCCTCGCCGAAGAACGGGGCGGTGAAGTTGTCCGGGTCCGGGTAGTCCGGGATCCAGCCCTTGACGTAGACGCCGTACTTGCCGGCGGCGATGCCCTTCTCGTACTCGTCCAGCTCCACGCTCTTGACGTCGGCGTCGAAGAGGCCGCTGGCGTTGAGCTGCTGGGCCAGCTCCTTCAGGGCCGGGACGGTGCCGGGGCCGTAGCGGACCGGGGTGCCCCAAAGGGTCAGCTTCACCTTGCCGTTGACGCCCGCGTCGCGGAGGGCGGCCTCGGCCTTGTCGGCCTGCGGGTGGTCGCCGTAGGTGTCGTAGAAGGCGGTGTTGTGGCCGGTGATGCCGGCCGGGACGATCGAGTACAGCGGCTTGGCGGTGCGCTCGTACACGTCCCGCACCAGGGCCTGGCGGTCGAGGAGGTACGCGATGGCCCTGCGGACGCCGAGCTTGCCGACGACCGGGTCCTTGACGTTGAGGACCAGGTGCTGGACCTCGGCGCTGCTGCCCTCGACCACCTCGATCGAGCTCTTGCCCGCGGTGGTCCTGGCCTCCAGGTCGGCGATGTCCTTCATGGCCAGACCGCGGTAGGCGAGGTCGACGGTGCCCTTCTCTACGGCCTTCTTCAGGCCCTTCTGGTCGCCCTGGAAGAACTTCATGGTCATGCCGGAGTTCTTGACCTCGGCGGGGCCCTTGTAGTTCGGGTTGACCGAGAACAGGGCCTCCTTCTTCGAGTCGAAGGAGTCCAGCGTGTAGACCCCGGAGCCGACCGCCTTGCCGTCGGTGCGGAGCTTGCCCATGTCGTACTCGCGGCGGTCCACGATCGAGCCGGCGCCGGAGGCGATCTTCATGGGGAAGGTCGCGTCGGAGGTCTTGAGGTGGAAGACCACGGTCTTGGCGTCGGGGGTCTTGATGTCCTTGATCGTGGACAGCATGACCGCCGGGCCGTTCTTGTCGTTGATCTTCAGCGTGCGGCGGAAGGAGAACGCCACGTCGTCGGAGGTGAGCGGGTCGCCGTTGCTGAACTTCAGCCCGTCCTTCAGCTCACACTGGTAGACCTTGCTGTTCTTGTCGTCGAAGCCGCAGCGCTCGGCCGCCTCCGGCTGGGGGGCGGAACCCCCCTTGGGGAAGCTCATCAGCGACTGGAAGACGTTGTTGAAGAGCAGCCAGGACGCGGGGTCGTAGCCGGAGGCGGGGTCGGTCGCCAGGACCTCGTCCGTCATCCCCATCACGACCGGCTCCCCCGTACCGGCCGAACCGGCGTCATCGGAGCCGCACCCGACCAACATTCCGGCCGCAAGCCCTGCCCCCAGCGGGGCCGCGAGCCACTGATGACGTTTCCTTGCGTGCACGTTCCTCACACTTTTCTCGATACGGTTGCGGGTGCTACGGGATCCTGCGGTTGTGGGGGGTTGCTCGGCAGCCGCGGGTGGTCTGCCCTGCTGGGCCCGGAGTCGGGCCGACTTCTCGTCAGGAACCGGCGGCACGGCCGAGTTCCCAGAGCTGGAGCACGGAGGAGGAGTTGAGCGCCCACTCCACGCCCGTGACGTCGTCCCGCGCCGCCACGTACTGCTTGCCCTGCCACAGCGGCAGTACGGGCACGTCCTCGGCGACGATGTCCTGCGCCCGCTGGAACCCTTCGGCCGCGGCGGTCCGTTGGGCCTGCCGGCGGGTCTGCGGGATCAGCTTGGCGACCGTGCTGTTGCGGTACGGCGAGCCGAGGAAGTTGTCCTCGCCGAAGAACGGGGCGATGAAGTTGTCGGCGTCCGGGAAGTCCGGGAACCATCCCATGCCGTAGACCGGGTATTCCTGGTGGGACTGGGCCGGGCGGAAGGTCTTCCAGGGCTCGCCCTTGACGGTCACCCGGAACAGGCCGCTGTCGTTCAGCTGCTTCTTGAGCGCGGCGAACTCCTTGGCGGTGGCCGAGCCGTAGTGGTCGGTGGTGTAGGTGAGCGTGAGCGGCACCGGGGTGCCGACGCCGGCGGCGTCGAGGATCTTGCGCGCCTTGGCGGCGTCGGGCTCCCCGTACTTGTTGAAGAACGAGTTGAGGTGCGAGCCGACGCTGGTGGGGACGATCGAGTACAGCGGCTCGGCGGTGCGCTCGTACACATCCCGCACCAGTGCCTGGCGGTCCACGACCTGGGCGATGGCCTGGCGTACGGCCTTGCGGCCCGCCGTGCCGTCCTTGGTGTCGAAGGCGAGGTAGCGGATCTCCTGGCCCGGCATCTCGACCAGTTCGATGTCCTCGGAGCCCTCGCGCTCGATACGGGCGATCTGGTCCGGCGCCATGGTGCGGGTCATCAGGTCGATGCCGCCGCCCTTGAGGGACTTCTCCATGGCGTCGGCGTCCGGGAAGAACCGCATCTCGACCTTGTCGTTCTTCGGCTCCAGTTCGCCCTTGTAGTGGGGGTTCCGGGTGAAGGTCGCCGAGACGAGCCGCCCGCCCTTCGCCTTGGTCTCCAGGATGTACGGGCCCGAGCCATCGACGTCGTAGCCGTTCCGGAGCCTGCCGCCGTCGTAGGCCTGGGAGTCGACGATGGCGGCGGCGGGGGTGGCGAGCTTGTGCGGGAAGGTCGCGTCCGGGGACTTGAGGTGGAAGACGACGTCGCGGTCGCCGGGGGTCTCGACCGCGTCGATGTTGGCCAGCAGGGAGACCGGGCCGTTGGGGTTCTTGATCTTCAACGTGCGCTCGATGGAGAACTTCACGTCCGCGGCGGTGAGCGCGTGGCCGTTGGCGAACTTCAGGCCACTGCGCAGCTTGCAGCGGTACGACTCGTTCTGTGTGTCCGAGAAGCCGCAGCGGTAGGCCGCCTCGGGCACGGGCTCGCCGCCGGAGCGGGGCAGCGCCATGAGCGTCTGGAAGGTGTTGCGGAGGACGTTCCAGGAGCCGGCCTCGTAGGCCAGGGCCGGATCGAAGGGGGCCGGCGACTCACCGGTCAGCTCGAAGGAGTCGGTGGTGCCCACGACGATGGCCCGGCTGTCGCCACCCGGCTCGTCGGAACCGCCGCATCCGGCAAGGGCGGAAGCCAGCAGGGCCGCTATGGCCGGCAGCGCCATGGTCTTGCGATTCATTGTCGGCGGTCTCCTGCGAAAGCGATCGATCCCGGGACCATACCGACGGCGGGGTTCCTGGTCACAGGGGTGCGGCAAATCTTCTACCGAGAGATTAGTGGGCGCGGCCAGTGGTACTGGAACGGGACGAAGTTGAGGGGAAATCACGCCCCGATAACGGGTGCCCCGCGTCCACTATCCGGACCTTGGAACGATTCACGCAGCGGGTCACCAATGCGGACAGATGGACGCCCCTTTGAGGTCCGAACTCCCGCCCGGATCACGCCGGTTCCCCCCTGTCGACCTGACTGCGCGTGATAAACGTCACCCTGGGCAACCAGGCGCTTGCTGTATACGAATTCAGGCCCGCGCATTCCTTTACGGGAAATCGACAACCGGCGCTTCAGAGCTTTCCGTTGACGAGTCGCCGGAGAAAGCGCAGGTCCACTTCTTCCAGAGAACCGACCACGATCCGGCCCTCCGCCGGCTCGATCGGCACCACGGACGGGACGGCCACCACCCGGCACCCCGCGGCCTCCGCCGACGCGACGCCGGTGGCCGTGTCCTCCACGACGGCGCAGCGGGCGGGCGCGGCCCCGAGGCCCGCCGCGGCCTTCAGGTACGGGTCCGGGTGCGGCTTGGTGCGCTCCAGCTCGTCCCCGGCGACGGTGAGCGCAAAGAGCTCGGGACCGACCGACTTCAGGACACGATCGATGATCCGCCGGTGCGAGGCGGAGACGAGGGCGGTCGGCACCTCGTGGGCGGCGAGCTCGGCGAGCAGCCGCGCGGCGCCCGGCATCAGGGGCACACCGCGGTCCACCAGCTCCTCGAAACGGGCGTTGAGCAGGGAGGTCAGGGCGGGCAGTGTGATATCCGCGCCGGTGGCCTGAATGAGGTAGGAGGCGCTGCGGGTCATGGGCCCGCCGACGACCACCTCGCGGTGCTCCTCGCCGAGGGCGTGGCCCAGCTCGGCGAAGATCTCGACCTCGGCGTCCCACCAGAAGCCCTCGGTGTCGACCAGGGTGCCGTCCATGTCGAGGAGCACCGCCTGCAGGGCCGAGTTCCCGGCCGCGCGCGCGTCGAGTGCGGGGACGATGCTGGTCATCCGTACTCCTCTCGTCTGGCCGTCCTCGGAGGGACAAAGCGGCCGGCCGCGGAAGTCCCGGAGGACTCGAGCGACCGGCCTGCACCGGATCGTCAAGTGTACGACGATCTCGTTCCCGGAGGCGTGACAATGACGCGGCCAAAGGCCTACGACAGGCCAGCCGCGCGCTGCTCCGCGGCAACCCGGGGATAACCCGCCGGACCCCCCGCAGGGACAAAGCGCTATCGGGCGTTGAAGTACTTGGCTTCCGGGTGGTGGATGACGATGGCGTCGGTGGATTGTTCGGGGTGCAGCTGGAATTCCTCGGAGAGCTGGACGCCGATGCGTTCGGGCCGGAGGAGTTCGGCGATCTTGGCGCGGTCCTCCAGGTCGGGGCAGGCGCCGTAGCCGAGCGAGAAGCGGGCACCGCGGTACCGGAGGGCGAACATGTCGTCCATGGCGGCCGGGTCCTCGCCGGAGAAGCCCAGCTCACCGCGGACGCGGGCGTGCCAGTACTCGGCCAGGGCCTCGGCGAGCTGGACGGAGAGGCCGTGGAGTTCGAGGTAGTCGCGGTAGGAGTCGGCGGCGAAGAGCTCGGCGGTGGCCTCGCCGATCTTCGAGCCGACGGTGACGACCTGGAGGCCGACGACATCGGTCTGGCCGGATTCTTCCGGTCGGAAGAAATCGGCAAGGCACAGGCGGCGGCCGCGGCGCTGGCGGGGGAAGGTGAAGCGGGTGCGCTCCGAGCCGTCCTCGTTCAGCAGGATCAGGTCGTCGCCCTTGGAGTGGCAGGGGAAGTAGCCGTAGACGACGGCGGCTTCCAGGAGGTTGCCGGTCTGGAGCTGGTCGAGCCAGCCGCGCAGCCGCGGGCGGCCCTCGGTCTCGACCAGTTCCTCGTACGTGGGGCCGTCGCCGGTGCGGGCCTGCTTCAGGCCCCACTGGCCCTTGAACAGGGCGCCCTCGTCCAGCCACGAGGCGTAGTCGGCGAGCTGGATGCCCTTGACGACCCGGGTGCCCCAGAACGGCGGCTCGGGGACGGGGTTGTCGGTGGCGACGTCGGAGCGGACGGTGCCCTCCTCCGGGCGCTCCTCGGCGGTGGCGGAGGCGGTGGCCCGTACGCGGCGCTGCTTGAGCTCGGGGAGGGTGGCGCCGGGGACGCCGCGCTTGACGGCGATGAGGGCGTCCATCAGGCGCAGGCCCTCGAAGGCGTCGCGGGCGTAGCGGACCTCGCCCTCGTAGATCTCGTGGAGGTCCTGTTCGACGTAGGCGCGGGTGAGGGCGGCGCCGCCGAGGATGACGGGGTATTCGGCGGCCAGCTTGCGCTGGTTCAGCTCCTCCAGGTTCTCCTTCATGATCACGGTGGACTTCACCAGGAGCCCGGACATGCCGATCACATCGGCCCGGTGTTCCTCGGCGGCCTCCAGGATCGCCGAGACGGGCTGCTTGATGCCCAGGTTGACCACGTTGTAGCCGTTGTTGGAGAGGATGATGTCGACGAGGTTCTTGCCGATGTCGTGGACGTCGCCGCGGACGGTAGCGAGCACGATCGTGCCCTTGCCCTCGTCGTCGGACTTCTCCATGTGCGGTTCGAGGTGGGCGACCGCGGTCTTCATGACCTCGGCGGACTGGAGCACGAAGGGCAGTTGCATCTGGCCGGAGCCGAACAGCTCGCCGACCACCTTCATGCCCGCGAGCAGGGTGTCGTTAACGATGTCGAGGGCGGGCCGGTCCCGCAGGGCCTCGTCGAGGTCGGCCTCCAGGCCGTTGCGCTCGCCGTCGATGATGCGGCGCTGGAGGCGCTCGTCCAGCGGCAGGGCGGCCAGCTCCTCGGCCTTGCCCGCCTTCAGAGACTTGGCGGTGGCGCCCTCGAAGAGCTCCATCAGCTTCTGGAGCGGGTCGTAGCCCTCGGACCGGCGGTCGTAGATCAGGTCGAGGGCGGTCTTGACCTGCTCCTCCTCCAGGCGCGCGATCGGCAGGATCTTGGAGGCGTGCACGATCGCCGAGTCCAGCCCGGCCTTGACGCACTCGTCCAGGAAGACGGAGTTGAGCACGATCCGGGCGGCCGGGTTGAGGCCGAAGGAGATGTTGGACAGGCCGAGGGTGGTCTGCACCTGCGGGTGGCGGCGCTTGAGTTCGCGGATCGCCTCGATGGTGGCGATGCCGTCGCCCCGGGACTCCTCCTGCCCGGTGCAGATGGTGAAGGTCAGGCAGTCGATGAGGATGTCGGACTCCCGCACCCCCCAGTTCCCGGTCAGATCGTCGATCAGCCGCTCGGCGATGGCGACCTTGTTCTCCGGCGTGCGTGCCTGGCCCTCCTCGTCGATCGTCAGCGCGATCAGCGCGGCGCCGTGCTCCACCGCCAGCCGCGTGACCTTGGCGAACCGCGACTCGGGGCCGTCGCCGTCCTCGTAGTTGACCGAGTTGATGACCGCGCGGCCGCCCAGCTTCTCCAACCCGGCCCGGATGACGTCCACTTCGGTGGAGTCGAGCACGATCGGCAGGGTGGAGGCGGTCGCGAACCGGCCCGCCAGCTCCTCCATGTCTGCCACGCCGTCGCGGCCCACGTAGTCCACGCACAGGTCCAGCAGGTGCGCGCCCTCACGGATCTGGTCCCGCGCCATCTCCACGCAGTCGTCCCAGCGGCCCTCCAGCATGGCCTCGCGGAACTTCTTCGACCCGTTGGCGTTGGTCCGCTCGCCGATGGCGAGGTACGAGGTGTCCTGCCGAAAGGGGACCGTCTGGTAGAGGGAGGCGGCACCCGGCTCGGGGCGCGGCTCGCGCTCGGTGGGGGTCATCTCCCGTACGCGCTCGACCACTTGGCGCAGGTGCTCGGGGGTGGTGCCGCAGCAGCCGCCGACCAGGGAGAGGCCGTACTCGCGGACGAACGTCTCGTGCGCGTCGGCCAGTTCGCCCGCCGTGAGCGGGTAGTGCGCGCCGTCCTTGCCCAGCACCGGCAGGCCCGCGTTGGGCATGGCCGACACCCGTACGCGCGCGTGGCGGGAGAGATAGCGCAGGTGCTCGCTCATCTCGGCGGGCCCCGTCGCACAGTTCAGGCCGATCATGTCGATGCCCAGCGGCTCCAGCGCGGTCAGCGCCGCGCCGATCTCCGAGCCGAGCAGCATCGTGCCGGTGGTCTCCACCGTGACCTGCACCAGCAGCGGCAGGTCGTAACCGCAACTCTTCAGCGCCTGCTTGGCGCCCAGCACCGCCGCCTTGGTCTGCAGCAGGTCCTGCGTGGTCTCCACCAGCAGCGCGTCCGCACCGCCGGCGATCATGCCCTCGGCGTTCTCCTGGTAGGCGTCCCGCAGCGCGGTGTACGGGGCGTGGCCCAGCGTCGGCAGCTTGGTGCCCGGGCCCATCGAGCCGAGCACCCAGCGCGGGCGCCCGTCCCGGCCGGTGAACTCGTCCGCGCTCTCGCGGGCGATCCGCGCGCCGGCCTCCGACAGTTCGAAGATCCGGTCGGCGATGTCGTACTCCCCCAGCGCCGCGAAGTTGGCGCCGAAGGTGTTGGTCTCCACGCAGTCCACGCCCACCGCGAAGTACGCCTCGTGCACCGAGCGCACGATGTCCGGGCGGGTCACGTTCAGGACTTCGTTGCACCCCTCCAGCTGCTGGAAATCCGCCATGCTCGGGTCCTGCGCCTGCAGCATGGTCCCCATCGCCCCGTCGGCCACCACCACGCGGGTGGCCAGGGCCTCGCGGAGGGCGGATGCTCGGGCGGAAACGGCGGACGCTGGCTCGTACGAGGCCATGAAGGGGCTCCCTGGGGTGCGACGGCTGTCGGCTTTGCGCCCTCTCGCGAAGGGCGCACCCGGCCAGCGTAACGTTCGGCGGCGGCACCGCTCTCGGTGTCCCACGGGACGGACAGCCCGGGGCGGGCTCCGTGACACGTAATCGGGACCTACTCGGAGTGGCCGAGTAGCTACCCCCCGGTCGGCAACGGCCGATAGTGTTCAGCATTGTCGAACCCTGGGGGGTTGGAAATACCCCGTCGGTGGAGTACCTGTCGATGGAGGAGGTTGCCCGATGGCCCGGACGATCCAGTCGCTCGAGCGGGCCGCCGCAATGCTGCGGCTGCTCGCGGGCGGTGAGCGCCGGCTCGGCCTTTCCGATGTGGCCGCCGCTCTGGGCCTGGCCAAGGGCACGGCGCACGGCATCCTGCGGACCCTCCAGCAGGAGGGCTTCGTGGAGCAGGACCCGACCTCGGGCCGCTACCAGCTGGGCGCCGAACTGCTGCGGCTGGGCAACAGCTACCTGGACGTGCACGAGCTGCGGGCCCGCGCCCTGGTCTGGACCGACGACCTGGCGCGCTCCAGCGGCGAGGCCGTCTACCTGGGCGTACTGCACCAGCAGGGCGTGCTGGTCGTGCACCACGTCTTCCGGCCCGACGACAGCCGGCAGGTGCTGGAGGTGGGCGCGATGCAGCCCCTGCACAGCACCGCCCTCGGCAAAGTTCTCTCCGCGTACGACCCGGTGGCGCACGCCGAGGCGACGGAGGCCGCGCGGGAGGAGTTCACCCCGCACACCGTGACCGGCCTGGCGGACTTCGAGGGCGTGCTCGACCTGATCCGCGCCCGCGGCTGGGCCTCGGACGTCGAGGAGACCTGGGAGGGCGTGGCCTCGGTGGCGGCGCCGATTTACGACCGGCGGCGCATGCCCGTCGGCGCGGTGGGCATCACTGGAGCGGTGGAGCGCGTCCGCGAGGACGGCGAACTGCGCTCCACGTTGGTCGCGGCGGTACGGGACTGCGCCCGTGCGGTCTCCCGCGACCTGGGCGCCGGGCGGTTCTGAGCCCGGCGGACGGGCCCGGCGGCCCGGTGAAGGACGAGCACGGCGGCCCGCGGAAGCCCGAGGGAAGGAGCCGAGTGATCCGTCACAGGGTTTTCCCGTACGCGACCCTTGACGCACCCTTGCCAGTGAAGAAAACTGCCGTTCACCGGTCGGCATTGTCGAACACTTAACGGCAATATTCGCTATGGTGTTGGTGCGGCCGACCGGTCCAAGGCCCTCACCGAGGGCGCGGGCCATCGGGAGGGACCCCGTGGCCCGCCTTCCCCTGGACGAAGGACAAAGGAGTCGCGGGTGTCCAGCTCCGACATCTTCATCGGCGAGATCATCGGTACCGCCCTACTGATCCTCCTCGGCGCAGGCGTAGTGGCCGCCGTCGTGCTCAAGCGCTCCAAAGCGCAGGGCGCCGGCTGGCTCGCCATCACCTTCGGGTGGGGCTTCGCCGTACTCATCGGCGCTTATGTGTCCGCCCCCCTCTCCGGGGCGCACCTCAACCCGGCGGTCACCCTCGGCATCGCGATCACCAGCGGTGAGTGGAGCAACGTCCCGGTCTACTTCGCCGGCCAGCTGCTCGGCGCGATGATCGGTGCCACGCTCGCCTGGATCGCGTACTACGGCCAGTTCCATGCCCACTTGACGGACCCCGAGATCATCGGACAGCCCGTCGAGGAGCTGGGCGAGGAGGGCATCGGCGACGAGGGCCTGGTCGACCGGGCCGAGGCGCCGCACGCCGGCCCCGTGCTCGGCGTCTTCTCCACCGGACCCGAGGTCCGGAACGTGGCGATGAACCTCGCCACCGAGATCATCGGCACCGCGGCCCTCGTCCTGCTGATCCTCACCAGCGGACTGACCAAGGGCCTGGCGCTCTCCGGCACCGGCATCCTGATCGTGGCCCTCACCGTCGTCGGCATCGGCCTCTCGCTCGGCGGCCCGACGGGTTACGCGATCAACCCGGCGCGCGACCTCGGCCCGCGCATCGTGCACGCACTGCTGCCGCTGCCCAACAAGGGCGGTTCCGACTGGGGCTACGCCTGGATCCCCGTCGTCGGCCCGCTCATCGGGGGCGCCCTGGCAGGCGGCCTCTACGAGTTGGCCTTCACCTGAGCCACGAGCCGCCCACGCCGCGGCCCGAGGCCACACCCATCAGACTTCTTGACGTCAGGAGCTCACCGTGACCGACGCGCACACCGCCGGCCCGTTCATCGCCGCGATCGACCAGGGGACCACCTCAAGCCGCTGCATCGTCTTCGACAAGGACGGCCGGATCGTCTCGGTCGACCAGAAGGAGCACGAGCAGATCTTCCCGCGGCCCGCCTGGGTCGAGCACGACGCCGCCGAGATCTGGACCAACGTCCAGGAGGTCGTCTCCAACGCCCTCATCAAGGCCCGGATCTCCCGCGAGGACATCAAGGCGATCGGCATCACCAACCAGCGTGAGACCACCCTGCTGTGGGACCGGCACACCGGCGAGCCGGTGCACAACGCCATCGTCTGGCAGGACACCCGCACCGACGCCCTCTGCCGCGAACTGGGCCGCAACGTCGGCCAGGACCGCTTCCGCCGCGAGACCGGCCTGCCGCTCGCCTCGTACTTCGCAGGACCCAAGGTCCGCTGGCTGCTGGACAACGTCGAGGGGCTGCGCGAGCGGGCGGAGCGCGGCGACATCCTCTTCGGCACCATGGACTCCTGGGTCATCTGGAACCTGACCGGCGGGGTCGACGGCGGCGTGCACGTCACCGACGTCACCAACGCCTCCCGCACGATGCTGATGAACCTGCACACCATGGAGTGGGACGACAAGATCCTCACCTCCATGGAGATCCCGGCCGCCATCCTGCCGGAGATCCGTTCCTCGGCCGAGGTGTACGGCACCGCCAAGGGCGTCCTGGAGGGCATCCCGGTCGCCGCCGCGCTCGGCGACCAGCAGGCGGCCCTGTTCGGCCAGACCTGTTTCGCCGAGGGCGAGGCCAAGTCCACGTACGGCACCGGCACGTTCCTGCTGATGAACACCGCGGACAAGATCATCAACTCCTACAGCGGGCTGCTGACCACCGTCGGCTACCGCATCGGCGACCAGAAGCCGGTGTACGCGCTGGAGGGCTCGATCGCGGTCACCGGTTCGCTGGTGCAGTGGATGCGCGACCAGATGGGCCTGATCTCCACCGCGGCCGAGATCGAGACGCTGGCCAGCTCGGTCGAGGACAACGGCGGCGCCTACTTCGTACCGGCCTTCTCGGGCCTGTTCGCGCCCTACTGGCGCTCCGACGCCCGCGGCGTCATCGCGGGCCTGACGCGGTACGTGACGAAGGCGCACATCGCGCGCGCCGTGCTCGAGGCCACCGCCTGGCAGACCCGCGAGATCGTCGACGCCATGCACAAGGACTCCGGTGTGGACCTGACGGCGCTCAAGGTCGACGGCGGCATGACCTCCAACAACCTGCTGATGCAGACCATCTCGGACTTCCTGGACGCGCCCGTGGTGCGCCCGATGGTGGCCGAGACCACCTGCCTCGGCGCGGCCTACGCCGCCGGCCTGGCCGTCGGTTTCTGGCCGGACACCGACGCGCTGCGCGCCAACTGGCGCCGGGCCGCCGAGTGGACCCCGCGGATGGACGCGGACACGCGTGACCGCGAGTACAAGAGCTGGCTCAAGGCCGTGGAGCGGACCATGGGCTGGATCGATCACGAGGAGTAGACACAGATGAGCACCCTGCAGAGCGTCCCGGGCCCCGGGACGCACCCGGCTGCCGGTTCCCGCCCGAGCCGGGCCGAGACCCGGGACCGCCTCGCGAAGGCCACCTACGACCTTCTGGTGATCGGCGGCGGCATCCTGGGCACCTCGGTGGCCTGGCACGCCGCGCAGTCGGGGCTGCGGGTGGCGATGGTGGACGCCGGCGACTTCGCCGGCGCCACCTCCTCCGCCTCCTCCAAGCTCGTCCACGGCGGCCTGCGCTACCTGCAGACAGGCGCGGTCAAGCTGGTGGCGGAGAACCACCACGAGCGGCGGGTGCTGGCCAAGGACGTGGCCCCGCACCTGGTCAACCCGCTCACCTTCTACCTTCCGGTGTACAAGGGCGGCCCGGTCGGCGCGGCCAAGCTGGGCGCGGGCGTCTTCGCGTACTCGGCGCTGTCCGCGTTCGGCGACGGGGTCGGCAAGGTGATATCCCCGGCCAGGGCGCTGGCCGCCAACCCCGCGCTGCGCACCGACAACCTCAAGGCCGTCGCGGTCTACTACGACCACCAGATGAACGACTCCCGGGTGGCCGTCATGACGGTCCGCGCCGCCGCCGAGTCGGGTGCCGTGGTGCTGAACCACGCGGAGGTCACCGGGCTGCGTTTCACCCACGGCCGGGTCACCGGCGCCGAGCTCAAGGACCGCCTGGACGGCACCGAGTTCGGGGTGGACGCGCGCGTGGTGCTCAACGCGACCGGTCCGTGGGTGGACCACCTGCGCCGCATGGAGGACAAGAACGCCGCGCCCAGCATCCGGCTGTCCAAGGGCGCGCACCTGGTCCTCAAGCGCAAGTCGCCGTGGCAGGCCGCGATGGCCACCCCGATCGACAAGTACCGCATCACCTTCGCCCTGCCGTGGGAGGACCAGCTGCTGCTGGGCACCACGGACGAGGTGTACGAGGGCGACCCGGCGGACGTGCGGGCCACCGAGTCGGACATCCAGCAGATCCTGGACGAGGCCGCGTTCTCGGTGCGCGGGGAGGACCTCTCGCGGGACCTCATCACGTACGCCTTCGCGGGGCTGCGGGTGCTGCCCGGCGGGCCCGGCGGGGTCGAGTCGGCCAAGCGCGAGACGGTGGTGAGCGAGGGCAGCGGCGGAATGCTGTCGGTCGCGGGCGGCAAGTGGACGACGTACCGGCACATCGGCCGCACGGTGATGAACAAGCTGGCGCAGCTGCCCGGTTCGCCGCTGAACGAGGACATGGAGCCGCTGTCCAGCCTGGTCCGCAGGGTGCCACTGCCGGGGGTCGCCAACCCGAACGCGGTCGCGCACCGGCTGCTGGTGAACCACGAGCCGGGCGCCCGCATGGACCCGCTGACGGCCCGCCATCTGGCCACGCACTACGGCTCGCTGTCCTTCGACATCAGCCGGCTGGTCGACCAGGACCCGTCGCTGGGCGAGCGGATCCACCCGGACGGGCCGGAGATCTGGGCGCAGGTCGTCTACGCGCGGGACCACGAGTGGGCCGAGACGGTGGACGACGTGCTGCGCCGCCGTACGACACTGACGATCCGCGGTCTGGACACCGACGACGTACGGGCGCGGGTGGCGAAGCTGCTGAGCCGCGAGGGCTGAGCCCCCGGGGCTCGGTGCGGTGAAGTGATGCGGTGAAGTAAGGGGCGGCCCTCCATGGGGGCCGCCCCTTACGCATCAGCAGGACGAGGCCCGCCGGACCCGGCGTACGGGCGTTCCTGCCGCATAATGAGGAGACATCGGATGTCTGGATCGGGGAGGAACCTCATGGCCGTGACCGACGAGGCGATCGAGAAGATCAAGGGCATGATCGTCTCCGGTGCGCTGCGGCCCGGCGACCGCCTGCCGAAGGAGAGCGAGCTGGCCGCCGAGCTGGGACTCTCCCGGAACTCGCTGCGCGAGGCGGTGCGCGCGCTCTCCCTCATCCGCATCCTGGACGTGCGGCAGGGCGACGGCACGTACGTCACCAGCCTCGATCCGCAACTGCTGCTGGAGGCCATGAGCTTCGTCGTGGACTTCCACCGCGACGACACCGTGCTGGAGTTCCTCGCCGTACGCCGCATCCTGGAGCCGGCCGCGACCGCGATGGCCGCCACGCGCATCGCCGCCGAGGAGCTGGACGCGCTGGACGCGCAGCTGGACGCGCTGGGCCCGGCGCCGTCGGTGGAGGAACTGGTCGCCGCCGACCTGGAGTTCCACCGCGGGATCGTGCAGGCAGGCGGCAACTCGGTGCTGTGCTCGCTGCTGGACGGGCTCTCCGGGCCGACGACCCGGGCCCGTATCTGGCGCGGGCTGACCCAGGAGGACGCGGTGAGCCGGACGCTGCACGAGCACCGCGCGATCCTGTCCGCCCTGCGCCACCGGGACGCGGAGGCGGCCAGGTCCTGGGCGACGGTGCACATCGCGAGCGTGGAGCAGTGGCTGCGCTCGACGCTCTGAGGACGAGCGCCGAGCGCGGCCAGCGACCGGGGATCGTTTCACCCCGGCCACCGACCGGGGATGTTTCGCCCCCTGCCACCCGACCGGGGGCGTTCTAGGCTCCTCAGTCCTGCTTCTCGCCGCTCGCGAAGCGGGAGATGACCAGGGCGATGATGATGATCGCGCCGTTGAGGAACTGGTTCCACAGCGGCGGGACCCCGCCCAGCGTCATGACGTTGACCACGAGTTGCAGGGTCAGTACGCCGGTGAGCGCACCGAAGAGGGTGCCCCGGCCGCCGTTGAGGCTGATGCCGCCGATCACGGCCGCGGCGAAGACCTGGAAGATCCAGCCGTTGCCCTGGTTCGCGGAGACCGAGCCGTAGTGCCCCGTGTAGAGAATCCCGGCGAAAGCGGCCAGGACGCCGCCCACGCACAGCACGATCCAGGTGATCCGGTCGACCCGGATGCCCGCCGCGCGCGCCGCCTCCGCGTTGCCGCCGATCGCGTACAGCGCCCGCCCGTGCCGCAGGTACGCCAGGGCGGCGCCGCCCGCGGCGAACAGCGCCAGGCAGATCCACACCGCCGCAGGCACGCCCAGCCAGCTCGTCTTGCCCAGGTACCGGAAGGAGTCGGGCACGTTGACGATCGACTGGCCCTCGGCGATGCCGATGTGCAGACCGCGCAGCATGGTCAGCATGCCGAGGGTGGCGATGAAGCCGTTGACCCGCAGCTTGAGTATCAGGAAGCCGTTGACGCCCCCGATCAGCGCGCCGATGAGCAGGCAGACCGGGATCGCGGTCCACACCGGCAGCAGCTCCAGGCCCGCGAACCGGGAGCCGTGGGCGGGCAGTACGAGCCACATGGCGATGACCGGCGCCACGCCGATGGTGGACTCCAGGGAGAGGTCCATCCGGTGGCAGATGAGGATCAGCGCCTGGGCGAGCACGAGCAGGCTCAGCTCGGTGGACTGCTGGACCACGCCCACCAGGTTGTCGGCTGTCAGGAAGGCCGGCGAGACGATGAACCCGATCAGGCAGAGCACGAGGATGACCGGGACCAGCGACAGATCGCGCCAGCGCGCGAAGTCGAGCTTCCGACCCGGCCGTTCGGGCACGTCCAGTGCCCGGTCGGCGGTGAGCTGGGTGGTGTCGGTCATTCCTGGGCTCCCTCGATGCCTTCCATCGCGGCGACCAGTTCACGGTCTGTCCAGCCGCTGTCGAACGTTGCGATGACCCGCCCGTGGAAGAGGGCGAGCACCCGGTCGCAGACCCGCAGGTCGTCCAGCTCGTCGGAGACGATCACCGCCGCGCGGCCCTCGTCGGCCACCTGCCGTACGACGCCGAGCAGCGAGTCCTTGGACTTCACGTCGACGCCCGCGGTCGGGCGGATGGCCACCAGGGCGGCCGGCTCCCGGGCGAGTGCCCGGGCGATGACGACCTTCTGCTGGTTGCCGCCGGACAGCCCGGAGACCGGTTGCCCGGGTCCGTGGGTCTTGATGTCCAGCGAGCGGATCATCGACTGCGCGAACTCCCGGATACGGGAGGGCAGTACGGTCCCGTAGGGCCCCAGCTGGTCGGTGACCGTCAGGGTCGCGTTCTCGGCGACGCTGCGGTTCGGGACCAGGCCCTGGCGATGGCGGTCCTCGGGGACGTATCCGATGCCGGCGTCCAGCGCGTGCGGCACGCTGCCGGGCCTGACGTCCCTGCCGCGTACGGCGATCCGGCCCGCGGTCGGCTTGCGCAGCCCCGCCAGGGTCTCACCGAGCGCGGTGTTGCCGCTCGCGGTGGCCCCGGCCAGGCCGACCACCTCGCCGGGCCGGACGGCCAGGTCGATGGGGTCGAACTCGCCCTCCAGGGCCAGCCCTTCGACAGCCAGCAGGGGCCCGTCGCCCGTCGCCGCCCCCTCGCGCGCGCGTGCGGAGCCGGCGACCGCGTGCCAGGAGGTGGGCCCGGCCGCGGCCTCGCCGGTCATCGCCTCGACCAGGTCCTCCTTGGGGAGGCCGGCGACGGGGGCGGTGAGGATGTGCCGGGCGTCCCGGTAGACGGTCACCGTCCGGCACAGCTCGTACACCTCCTGGAGGTGGTGCGAGATGAACAGGAAGCCGACGCCCTGCTCCTGGAGTCCGCGGAGCTTGGTGAACAGCCGCGTGATGCCCGCCGCGTCGAGCTGGGCGGTGGGCTCGTCCAGGATGATCAGCCGGGCGCCGAAGGAGAGCGCGCGGGCGATCTCCACGAACTGCCGCTGTTCGACGCTGAGATCCTTGGCCCGGGCGGCCGGGTCGACCTCCACGCCGTACTCCGCGAGCAGGTCCCTGGCCCGCTCCCGCAGCCTGGGCCAGCGGATCCAGCGGCCGCCGTCCCCGTCCTCGAAGCGGTTGAGGAAGAGGTTCTCCGCGACCGTGAGGTCGGGGACGACCATCGAACGCTGGTAGACGCAGGCGACCTTGGAGCGCCAGGCGGGGACGTCACCGAAGGCCGGCGCGGGTTCGCCGTCGAAGGTGACGGTGCCCGCGTCCGGCTTGTGCAGTCCGGTGAGCACGCCAACGAGGGTGGACTTGCCGGCTCCGTTGCGGCCGACGAGGGCGTGCGACTCCCCGGGCTGTACGGACAGGTGGACGCCGTCGAGCGCGACGGTGGCACCGAAGCGCTTGACGACGCCCTGGGCCCGGACTGCGGCGTGGACTGCTGTCACGGCGGTCTCTACTTCTTCTTCTCGAGCTGGTTGGCCCACAGCTTCGGGTCGTCCACGTTGGTGGTGGTGACCAGCGGGGCGGGCAGCTGGTCCTCCAGGCCGTTGGGGATCTTGACGATCTTGGAGCCGTGGTCGGTCCTGCCGGGCTCGAACTCCTCGCCCTTGAGGGCCGCCCGGGCGTAGTACAGCGCGTACTTGGCGTACAGGTCGGCGGGCTGGGAGACCGTCGCGTCGATCCTGCCCTCGCGGATGGCGTCCAGCTCCTGGGGGATGCCGTCGTTGGAGACGATCGTGATGTGCCCCTTGGTCCCGGCGGGCTTGAGCAGGTTCTTCTGCTCCAGCAGGGCCAGCGTCGGCTGGAGGAAGGCGCCGCCGGCCTGCATGTAGATGCCGGCCAGGTCGCGGTGTTGGGCGAGGGTGCTCTGCAGCTTGGCGGAGGCGACGTCGCCCTTCCAGTCGGTGGGCAGCTCGAAGATCTCGATGGCGGGGTAGTTCTTCTTCATGCAGGCGGCGAAGGCCTCGGAGCGGTCGCGGCCGTTGATGGAGTCCAGCGCGCCCTGGAGTTCGGCGACCTTGCCCTTGCCGCCGAGCTTCTCGCCGAGGTACTGGCAGGCCTGCTCGCCGTACGCGCGGTTGTCGGCGCGGACGACCATGTAGACGTCGCCCTTGTCGGGGCGGGTGTCGACGCTGACGACCGGGATGTCCTTCTCGGCCAGCGTCTCCAGGGTGGAGGCGATGGCTCCGGTGTCCTGGGGGGCCATGACGACGGCCTTGGCGCCCTGATCGGTGAACGCCTGGACGTTCGCGACCAGCTTGCCTATGTCGTTCTGGGAGTTGGCGAACGGCAGCGCGTCGACCTCGCCGTTCTTGACACCCTTCTCCAGGTACTGCTGGTAGGAGTTCCAGAAGTCGGTGTCGGTACGCGGCATGTCGATACCGACCTTGCCGTCGGCGGCCTCGGCTCCGTTACTCCCCCGGTTGCAGCCCGCCAGCGCGGTGGCGGCCAGCAGCACGGCACAGGCGGTGGCTGTGCTCGTCGTACGCAGTCTCATGTCGTCCCCTGAGAACATCGGACCTTTTCTGGCCATCCGATGTATAGCTGTGTACGCCACCGAGCGTCCAGGGGTAGACAGGGAAAATGCCCGCTAACAGCTCGGATGAATCGGAAGGTCGGCTATCGATTTCCCCCGGGCGGGAATCTGCGGAGGACTGTCCACAGGACTGCGGCTCGGCCCTTGTGTGGCCGTAGGCTTGGGGGCGCACGCAATGGGAACGGCAACCGGGGGCGACGCGACACCACGCCCACCGGTCGGAAGGAGGCGCTGGGTGATCGAGCTCGAGGGGGTTCCCGAGCTGATCGACCCGGTCATGGTGGCCGCGTTCGAAGGCTGGAACGACGCCGGCGACGCCGCCTCCACCGCGGTCGGACACCTGGACCGGGAATGGAAGGGCGAGGTCTTCGCCGCGCTCGACGCGGAGGACTACTACGACTTCCAGGTCAACCGGCCGACGGTCTTCCTGGAGGGCGGCGCCCGGAAGATCACCTGGCCCACCACACGGCTCTCGGTGGTCCGCGTCGGCGGGCCCAAGCCGCGCGACCTGGTGCTGGTGCGGGGCATAGAGCCGAGCATGCGCTGGCGCTCGTTCTGCAACGAGATCCTGGGGTTCGCCCACGAGTTGGGCGTCGAGATGGTGGTGATCCTGGGCGCGCTGCTCGGCGACACCCCGCACACCCGCCCCGTCCCGGTCACCGGCGTCACCTCGGACCCGGACCTGGCCCGGACGATGGACCTGGAGGAGACGCGGTACGAGGGCCCGACCGGCATCGTCGGCATCCTCCAGGAGGCGTGCACCCACGCGGGCGTTCCAGCCGTCAGCCTGTGGGCGGCGGTCCCCCACTACGTCTCCCAGCCGCCGAACCCCAAGGCGACGCTCGCGCTGCTGAACCGGCTGGAGGACCTGATCGGCCTACGCATCCCCCTCGGCGAGCTCGCCGAGGACGCCCGCGCCTGGCAGTTGGGGGTGGACCAGCTGGCGGCGGAGGACAGCGAGGTCGCCGAGTACGTCCAGTCCCTGGAGGAGGCCCGCGACACGGCCGAGCTGCCGGAGGCCTCCGGC
>NZ_LIQY01000087.1 GCF_001418495.1 Streptomyces pathocidini
TCATCGACCGGCGCTGCCGTGGGCGCCGGACGTGGCCGCCGCGGCCGGAGCCGTCCGCCGCCGCCTGCTCGCCGGGCTTGGGGGCCTTGCGCCAGCCGGTGACCGCCAGCACGGCGCATCCCAACATGACGAGGAAGCCCACCACGCTGACCCAGATCTGCTGGGCGACCATCCCGGCCATCAGGAGCGCGATGCCCACCAGAAAACCCGCGACCGCCTGGTAGACCCGTCGCCGGGTGTACGTGCGCAGGCCGCTACCCTCAAGCGCTGTCGCGAACTTGGGATCTTCGGCGTACAGCGCTCGCTCCATTTGCTCGAGCATTCGCTGCTCGTGCTCCGAGAGCGGCACGGAGTCCTCCTACTCGTCGGTCGCGGGGGGCGACCGGGTGCGACCCTTTCAGGATAGGCAGGGATTCGCCCCCGTGAAACCCGCCCCTCTGCGCCAATGCGCCATGTCGAACCGCCATGGCGGCGCAGGTGGTGGGACGTGCATTCCCCGGCCTCCTGTCCGTCATGCCGGACCGTGTCCCCCGATCATACGGGGCTATGCGCCCGAACGGGGGGCCTGTGCGTGACAGCCCGGACGAATCGCCGCCGTTCAGAGCGCCGCCTACCCGGCCGGGGGCCGTGGCCCGGCGGCTCCGGCCGCCGCCGCGGGGTCAGCGGCACCCGATACGGGCTCAGTCGGCTTCCCGCTCGGCGAGCACGTGCAGCTGGGTCGCGACGGAGTGGAAGGCGGGCAGCTCGGCCGCGGCCGCCTCCAGCTTCAGCAGGGCGTCCACGGCGCCGGGTTCAGTGTCGACGAGCACCCCGGGCACGAGGTCGGCGAAGACCCGTACGCCGTGCACCGCGCCCACGGAGAGGCCTGTGGCCGAGACCAGGCCGGTCAGCTGCTCCGCGGTGAACCGCCGGGGCACCGGGTCGCCCTCGCCCCACCGGCCGTCGGGGTCGGCGAGCGCCTGGCGGGCCTCGGTGAAGTGGCCCGCGAGCGCCCGGGCGAGGACGGCCCCGCCCAGGCCGGCCGCGAGCAGGCTCAGGGTCCCGGCCGGGCGGAGCGCGTCCACCGCGTTGCGCACGCCCTCGGCCGGGTCGTCCACGTACTCCAGCACCCCGTGGCAGAGCACGGCGTCGTAGCCGCCGCGCTCCGCGACGTCGAAGAGGCCGTGGGCGTCGCCTTGCACACCGCGCACCCGGTCGGCGACGCCCGCCTCCGAGGCTCTGCGCTCCAGCGCGAACAGCGCGTTGGGGCTCGGGTCGACCACGGTCACCCGGTGGCCCAGCCGGGCGGCGGGCACCGCGAAGTTTCCGGTGCCGCCGCCGGTGTCGAGAACGTCCAGGCTCTCCCGGCCGGTGGCCTTGACCCGGCGGTCCAGGGCCTCCCTGAGCACGTCCCAGACCACGGCGGTACGGAGGGAGGCGCGGGGGCGCATCGGGTCGGACACAGCGGGTGGCTCCTCGGCGCGGGACCGCCTCGTACGGCGGGAGATGAACGGGTGCGAGTGGTTCCCACCCTATTGCCTCCCGCGGTCATCCCGCGTCGGTCCGCACCGGTGGCCCCGCCTCTACCCACGGCTCCGCGCCCGCACCCGCGCGCGGCCTTGGCGCGGGTGCTCGCGGAGCGAGCAGCCGCTCGACGAGGCGCAGGAACACCCCGGCGTCGCGCAGCAGGTCGTCGGCGTCCCGGCGGCAGACCGCGTCCCGTATGCCCGCCTCCGCGCGTGCGCGGCGGGCCGCGCCGGAGGCGAACAGCAGGCTCCACTCGCCGAGTTCGGGCGCGACCTCGGGCAGCACCTCCCACGCGCTGCGGATGCGCTGCCTGCGGCGCGGCGCGAGCTCGGGCCTGCCGCGGACCGCGAGCACGGCGGCGGCGGTGCGCAGCGCGGCGAGGTGCGCGGTGGCGTAGCGCTCGTGCGGGGGATCCAACTCGGCGGCCTCTTCGAGGCCTTGGCGCGCCTGGACCAGCAGGCCGAGCGCCTCCGGTGGCGCGGTGGAGCGGTGCGGGGCGGGGTGCACATCGGCTGCCTGGGCAGCGTGCGCGGCGGACGCAGCGGACATGGACGCCATGACGAACCTCCTGTCGTCGCGGACGGCACTTGCCGTATGCCGACATCGTGGGGCACACCACTGACAATCGATCCTGACCTGCGATTTTCCCGCCGTCAGCCGCATCCCCCACCTCATCCTGGCCACCCCCGCCGCGGGAGCCGATCCGCATGCGGCATACTTTGAACTGACCAGTCAGTTCAAAAAAAGGGGGGACCGTGGACAGCACCCCGCACGGGGCAGCCGTCACGGCCGTGGGGTTCGGCGTCAAGGGCCCGCGCGGCTGGGCGTTCCGGAACATCGGCGTCAGCGCCGAGCCGGGTGCGCTCGTCGCGGTGGAGGGCCCGTCGGGCTCGGGCCGCACCAGCCTGCTGCTCGCGCTCACCGGGCGGATGCGCCCCACCGAGGGGCACGCCGAGGTCGGCGGGGAGCGGCTGCCGAAGAGGATGGCGGCGGTGCGCCGGTTCAGCGCGCTCGGCCCGGTGCCGGGCGTCGCGGAACTCGATCCGGCGCTGACCGTGACCGAGCACCTGCGGGAACGCGCCCTGCTCCAGCGGCGGTTCGACGGCTCCCTGCGGGATCTGCTGCGCCCCAGACCCCGTCACGCGCGCGTGACGGCAGCCCGGCAGCGCGTCGACTCCGCCCTGGGGGCCGCGGGTCTGGACCTCGCGGCCCTGCCCAAGGGCCCGCGCACGGCCGTACGGGACCTGGAGCGGCTGGAGTGCCTGCGGCTCTCGGTGGCCCTCGCGCTGATCGGCCGACCGCGTCTGCTGGCCGTGGACGACACCGACCTCAAGCTCTCGGACGACGAACGCGCCGAAGCCTGGGCGCTGTTGCGCGGCGTGGCGGAGGGCGGGACGACGGTCCTGGCGGTGTGCAGCCAAGCGCCGGAGGGCACGGTCGTGGTCTCGACGGCGCCGCAGGCTCAGCCCCGGACCCGCCTGGCCGAGCCCCAGAAGGCAGAGGACGGACGCCAAGAGGCCGAGTACGAGCCCAAAAGGGCCCAGGCCGAGCCCCAAGAGGTCCGGGCAGAGCCCCAGGACGACACGGACGACGAGACGGAAGAGGGGGCGGCGGATGCGCTCGCCGAAACTGGCCGCGCTTGAGCTGAAGCGGTTCGGCAGGGGCAGGATGCCGCGGGCGGCGCTCGTGGCCCTCCTGTTGCTGCCCCTCCTCTACGGGGCGCTGTACCTGTGCTCCTTCTGGGACCCGTACGGCCGCCTGGACAAGATCCCGGCCGCACTGGTCAACACGGACCGGGGCGCCACGGCGAAGGGCGGCGACGGCAAGGCCGAGAAGGTCACCGCGGGCGAGGACCTCGCCTCCGGTCTGCTCGACAGCAAGACCTTCGACTGGCACGAAGTGAGCCCGGCCGAGGCCCGGAAGGGCATCGAGGACGGCACGTACTACCTGTCCCTGACCGTGCCCTCCGACTTCAGCCGGCGGATCGCCTCGAGTTCGGGCGGCAGCCCGGAGACCGGTGCCCTGCGGGTGCGCACCAACGACGCGAACAACTACATCGTCGGCCAGATCTCCAGGAGCGTGTTCGCCGAGGTCCGCTCCGCGGCCTCCACCCGGACCTCCCGCACCTTCCTGGACAAGATCTTCGTGTCCTTCTCCGACATCCACGGGAAGACCGAGGAGGCCGCCAAGGGCGCTGACGACCTCAATGGCGGTATCGGCAAGGCCAAGCGGGGCGTAAGCGAGCTGGCGAACGGTCTCGGGGACGCCAGGGACGGAAGCCGCGCCCTCAAGGAGGGGGTCGAGGACCTGCACGCCGGGGCCCGCGACCTCCAGGACGGCTCCCGCCAGGTCGCCGACGGGGTTCAGACCCTGGCCGACCGGGTCGACTCGGCGGCGGACAAGGCCGGTCCGGTCCTCAAGGACCACGGCCGGCAGATCGGCGAGAGCGCCCGGCACGTCGCCGAGGCCGGCCGCAAGCTCAAGCGGAGCCTGGGAGACCTGCTGAACCGCTCCGCGAAGTCGGCCAAGGACCTGCGGCAAGGGGCCGACCGCCTGGCCGCGCTCTACGCGGGCCACTGCGAGAGCGGCGCCGAGGTCGAGGCCCTCCTCGACTGCTCCCAGGCGAAGGAGGTGGTGGACGCGGCCGACACCGCCGCCGACACCGCCGAGGACTTCGACGGCCTCGTCCAGGACCACAGGGGCACGGACGAACTCGGCGCCCATCTGGACGAGTTGAACCGCCTGTCCCTCGAACTCGCCGACCGCGCCCCGACCCTGGGCAGCGACCTCGACGCGGCCGTGGCGAAGGTCGACGCGCTGAGCGAGGGCGCCCGGGCCGTCGCCAAGGGCGCCCAGGACCTCCAGGACGGCCTCGCCCGCGCCCAGCAGGGCTCGGCCGCCCTCGACAGCGGGATCGGCCGTCTCGCGGGCGGTGCGGACGATCTGAGCGGCGGCATGTTCCGGCTCGCCGACGGCTCGGGCAAGCTGGCCGGCGGTCTCCATGAGGGGGCGGCCAAGATCCCGGACTACGACGAGAAGGACCGGGACGCCCGTACGGAGGTGATGGCGGATCCGGTGCGGCTCGCCTCGCAGTCGATGCACAAGGCGCCCAACTACGGGACCGGTTTCGCCCCGTACTTCATCCCCCTGTCCCTCTGGGTCGGGTCGATGGTCGCCTACATGATCATCCAGCCGCTCAACCGCCGCGCCCTGGCGGCCGGTTCCTCGTCCTGGAGGGTCGCGCTCGCCGGCTGGCTGCCGGTCGCGGCGCTGGGCGTGCTCCAGACGGCCGCGCTGATGGCCGTACTGCACTGGGGGCTCGGCCTGGAGATGGCCCGGGCGGGCGGCACCCTGGGGTTCCTGGCCCTGACGACCGCGTGCTTCGCGGCGGTCGTCCAGTGGCTCAACGCGCGCTTCGGCCCCGCCGGCCGGATCCTGGTCCTGGCGCTGCTGATGCTCCAGCTGACCTCCGCGGGCGGCACCTATCCGGTGCAGACGAGCCCGGCGTTCTTCAACGCGATCCACCCCTTCCTGCCGATGACGTACGTCGTCGAGGGCCTGCGCAGGCTCATCACCGGCGGCGACCTGGTCCCCGTGTGGCAGGGCTGCGCGGTGCTCGGCGCCTACACTCTGGGCGCGCTCGCGCTCACGGCGTGGTCGGCCCGCCGTAAGCAGGTCTGGACCCTGGACCGGCTGCACCCGGAGCTGAGCCTGTGATCACGAAGAGCTCCGGGGCAGGCAGAATCGTCCGCATGGACAGCAGCAGCACCCGCCGCCAGGCCACGCG
Organism: Streptomyces pathocidini; assembly: GCF_001418495.1. Classification (GTDB taxonomy): domain Bacteria; phylum Actinomycetota; class Actinomycetes; order Streptomycetales; family Streptomycetaceae; genus Streptomyces; species Streptomyces pathocidini. The sequence goes on from NZ_LIQY01000087.1 coordinate 5,294, forward strand.
CGCCAAGCTCTACGAGGCGGCCGTCACCCTGATCGCGGAGAAGGGCTTCTCCTCCACGACCGTGGACGAGATCGCCGAACGGGCCGGGGTCGCCAAGGGCACGGTCTACTACAACTTCGCCAGCAAGACCGACCTCTTCGAGGAGTTGCTGCGGCACGGCGTCGGCCTGCTCACGGCCTCGTTGCAGCGGGCCGCCGACGAGACCGCGGAGCGGGGCGGCAGCCGGGTGGACGCCTTGGACGCGATGATCCGGGCCGGCCTGGTCTTCATCGACCGCTACCCGGCCTTCACCCAGCTCTACGTGGCCGAGCTGTGGCGGACCAACCGCGCCTGGCAGTCCACGCTGACGGTGGTGCGGCAGCAGGCGGTCGCGGTGGTGGAGAACGTGCTGCGGGAGGCCGTGGAGCGCGGCGAACTGAACGACGAGATCGACGTGCAGCTGACGGCCGCGGCGCTGGTCGGCATGGTGCTGGTGGCCGCTTTGGACTGGCAGGCGTTCCAGCCGGAGCGGTCCCTCGACGACGTCCATGGGGCGCTCTCCCTGCTCCTCCAGGGCCGGGTGAGCGGCAGCCGGCCGGGCACGCACGCGTAGCGCCGGCTCCGGCACCCGCGCGCGTACCCGCGGATCCTGTCCGGAGCGGCGGCCGTACGCGCGCGTGAAGGGCTTGTCGTTGCCCACGAGTACCGCCCCGAGGCTGCGGCGGCCGCACACGCGCGTGAAGGGGCTGGAGCGGACCCTCCAGGACATGGAGGCGGGCCGGCGGGCAGCCCGCGCGCGTGAAGGGGACCGCCCCAGGGCCGCGCCTATGT
>NZ_LIQY01000088.1 GCF_001418495.1 Streptomyces pathocidini
CACCGCTTCCGCCACCCGGGCCGTTCCGCTGATCAGTTCCAGCGTTCGGCCCGCCGTTCCCGGCTCGTGCAGCAGCTCCGCGAGCACGGCCGCGACGTCGTCACGGGAGACCGCGCCGCGCCCCGTCCGCTCGGCCAGGGCCACCAGACCCGTGCCCGGCTCGTCGGTCAGCCGGCCGGGCCGCAGGATCGTCCAGTCCAGCCGCTCCCGCGCCCGTACGTCCGCGTCGGCCGCGCCCTTCGCCCGCAGGTACGCGGCGAACACCGGGTCCATGCTCTCGGGCGGCTCGTCGTCGGAGCCCATCGCCGAGACCACGATGTGGCGCCGCACTCCGGTCCGCTCCGCCGCGTCGGCGAACAGCACCGCTGCCGCCCGGTCCACCGTCTCTTTCCGCGCGGCCCCGCTGCCGGGCCCGGCGCCCGCCGCGAAGACGGCCGCGTCCGCGCCCTGGAGATGGGCCGCGACCTCCTCGACCGAGGCCGACTCCAGGTCGCAGAGCACCGGTTCGGCCCCCACTGCCCGCAGGTCGTCCGCCTGCTCGTGACGGCGGATCAGACCCGCCGCCTCGTCCCCGCGCCCGGCGAGCAGCCGCTCCAGCCGCAGCGCGATCTGACCGTGTCCACCAGCGATGACAATGCGCATGCCCCGACCGTACGGGCAGACTCGCACGGAAGCTCGCGCAGAAGCCCTCGCCGACAGGGCGCAGGAGCCCTCGCCGACCGACGCAGGAGCCCGTACGGGCCCATGCAGGAGCCCGCGCGGACCCGCGCAGAAACCCTCGCAGACCGGCGCAGAGGCCCGCACCGACCCGCGCGGAGGCCCGTACGGACCCGCGCAGACCCGCGCGAAAAGCTCGCGCGGAAGGCCCGCGCCAAAGGCCCTCGCAGACGCCCTCTAGGACCCGCCCTGCGCCTGCCGCGGCAGGTCCAGCGCCGCTACCGCCGCCGAGTCGCAGTACTCCCGCACCGCGCTCGTCCGTGCCACAACGCGCCCCCGGTGCACCACGATCCGGCTGTACGCGAGCGACAGCACCCCGGCCAGGCCCTCCCCGCGCACCGCCAGCAGCTCCGCTGGGAAGCCCGCCTCGACCCGCACCTCCGGCAGCCCCATCGCCGCACGGGCCCGCCCGCTCACCGCCTCGTACGCCGCCTCCGGCCGCTCCCCGGCCTGGGCGACGAGGAGGTAGGCCGCCTCCAGCGGGTCCCCGCGCCCCGCCGGGTTCGCCGCGTCCCGCATGGCCCCGCTGCCCGCCGCCACCGGCACGCCCGCCGAGCGCAACAGCCGTACGAGAGCGGCCGATCCGTACGGTCCGGCCGCCCGTTCGCGAGGCCGCTCCATCGCGCCGCAGTCGCCCTGCGGCAGGCAGGCGATCGTGATCCCGGCCGCCGCGAGCTGGTCCGCGGCCCGCGCCGCCGCGTCCCGTGGGAGCCGCGCGAGCCCCGCGCACGGGCCGAGGACGACGCCCGGCCGCAGCCCGCCCGCCATGGCGGCCAGCCGCGCGAGCCGTGCCGGATCGTCGCCCTCGGTGTGCAGGTCGACGGGGCAGCCGTGCTCCGCGGCGACCTCAAGTACCGCTTCCGCGTAGCCCGTTGGGTCGGGGTCGAGGTCCGGGCAGCCGCCGACGACCGCGGCGCCCATCTTCACCGCGTCCCGCAGCATCGCGAGCCCGTCCGCGCCCGCCACCCCCGTGAGCACCCGCGGCACCGCGACCGCCGCCAGGTCGGTCAGCCCGCGCAGCGCGCGCCGCGCCTGGAGCACCGCCTCCAGCGAGCCGAGCCCCTGCACGCCGCCGATCCTGACGTGCGTGCGCAGCGCGGTCGTGCCGTGCCCGAGCTGGAGCAGCGCGGCCTCCGTGGTGCGCCGCTGGACGTCCTCGGGCGCGTACGAGACGGGGCCCTCGGTGTCGGCGGTCAGCGCGGTGTCGCTGTGGGCGTGCGGCTCGGCGGGCGCCGGGAGCAGCAGGTATCCGCCGAGGTCGACGCGGGTGCCGGTCTCGGCGGGGCCGGTCGCGCGGGCCAGGCTGCCGGCCGTGCCGACGGCCTCGATGCGCCCGCCGCTCAGCCGTACGTCCACGGTCCTGCCGTCGGCCAGCCGTCCGCCGCACAGCACCAGGGCACCGGCCTCGGGGGCCGCGCCGTCGCGCTTCGGGGGTTGCTGCGGGTGGCTCTCTGGCCTCTCTGGCATCGCGCTCCCTGAGGTCCGGCACGGGACGGGCGCCGCCAAGATCACGCAGCGCGGAACGAGCCTATGGCGAGGCCGGGACGGCATCGAGGAGGAGCCCAATAGTCGTACTGGTGTGGTGGCCCCACCGGCGGGGAAGGGGGCTCCGATACGGATTTCACCTTCGGCGGCGGACCGTGTAATGTCTTCACCGCTCGCCCCAATAGCTCAGTCGGCAGAGCGTCTCCATGGTAAGGAGAAGGTCTACGGTTCGATTCCGTATTGGGGCTCTGATGTGCGGGTAACCTCGTCCCTGGGGGCGGGGAGCCTCGCATCAAAGCGGTGTAGCTCAGTCGGTAGAGCAAGCGGCTCATAATCGCTGTGTCACCGGTTCAAGTCCGGTCACCGCTACTGACAAGTAGCCGATTGTGGGGTCGGTCCTCCGATCGGCTACTCTTTCTGCGTTCATCCCATTTGGTATCTGTCCGTCCAAGGAGCACTCACGTGGCTGCCACCGACGTCCGCCCGAAGATCACGCTGGCCTGCGTGGAGTGCAAGGAGCGGAACTACATCACCAAGAAGAACCGGCGTAACGACCCGGACCGTCTTGAGATGAAGAAGCACTGCCCGCGCTGCAACGCCCACACGGCGCACCGCGAGACGCGATAACCCAGGCTCGTACGCGAGGCCGCCCCCGGACCGGGGGCGGCCTCGCGGCGTTCGTGGCGCCCCGACCCGGTCATCGGCCCCTCGGCGGCTACCGTTCAACGAGCACATCGACCCAGGAGGTAGCGAGCCATGGCGCTCGACCAGTCCTTCGTCGGGCGGACCTACCCGCCCACCGAGCCGTACGAGGTCGGCCGGGAGAAGATCCGCGAGTTCGCCGAGGCGATCGGCGACGCCAACCCCGCGTACACCGACCCGGACGCGGCCAAGGCGCTCGGGCACCCGGACGTGATCGCCCCCCCGACCTTCGCCTTCGCCATCACCTTCAAGGCGGCGGGCGAGGTCGTCCAGGACCCGGCGCTGGGCCTGGACTACAGCCGCGTCGTGCACGGCGACCAGAAGTTCGCCTACGAGCGCCCGGTCCGCGCCGGCGACCGGCTCTCCGTCGTCTCGACCATCGAGTCGATCAAGTCCCTCGCCGGGAACGACGTCATCGACATCCGCGGCGAGGTCCGCGACGAGAGCGGCGAGCACGTGGTGACCGCGCACACCAAGCTGGTGGCCCGCGCCGCCGAGGAGGGCTGAGGGCGATGACGGCGAAGATCGCTTACGACGAGGTCGAGGTCGGCACCGAACTGCCCCCGCAGACCTTCCCGGTCCGCCGCGACACCCTCGTCCGCTACGCGGGCGCCTCCGGCGACTTCAACCCGATCCACTGGAACGAGAGGTTCGCCAAGGAGGTCGGCCTCCCCGACGTCATCGCGCACGGCATGTTCACCATGGCCGAGGCGGTCCGGGTGGTCACCGACTGGGCCGGCGACCCCGGCGCGCTCACCGAGTACGGGGTCCGCTTCACCAAGCCGGTCGTGGTCCCCGACGACGACGAGGGCGCGCTCATCGAGGTCAGCGCGAAGGTCGCGGCCAAGCTGGAGGACCGTACGGTACGGGTCGACCTGACCGCGGTCAGCGGCGGGCAGAAGGTGCTGGGCATGTCCCGCGCCCTGGTCCGGCTCGCCTAGCGCCCGCCCGGCGAACCCTCCTCCGTAGCAAACTCTTCCGGGTCTTCCCCAGGAACGGTCCATCCGCCGTGCGGCGGCGGGCCGTTGCCCTTTTCCGGCCGGGCGCCGTGCCAAGCTGCGCTTATGACGCCCGGTCAGGAGGAGTGCATGGAACAGCAGCGCGCGGCCCGCCGCACCGCGGTCTGGACCCTGGTCATCACCAGCGCGGCCGGCTTCATGGCCAGCCTGGACAACCTCGTCGTCACCACCGCGCTGCCGGCCATCCGGGAGGACCTCGGCGGCGGCCTGGAGGACCTCGAGTGGACGGTCAACGCGTACACGCTCACCTTCGCCGTCCTCCTCCTGCTGGGCGCCGCGCTCGGCGACCGCTTCGGCCGCCGCCGCCTCTTCGTCGCCGGCCTCGCGGTGTTCACCGCGGCCTCCGGCGCGGCCGCGTTCGCCCCCGGCATCGAGGGCCTGGTCGCGGCCCGCGCCCTCCAGGGCGTGGGCGCCTCGGTCCTCATGCCGCTCACCCTCACCCTGCTCACCGCCGCGGTCCCGGCCGAGCGGCGCGGCATGGCGTTCGGCATCTGGGGCGCGGTCAACGGCCTGGCGGTGGCGGCCGGGCCGCTGGTCGGCGGGGCGGTCACCGAACACCTCTCCTGGCAGTGGATCTTCTGGCTGAACGTCCCCGTCGGCCTCGCGCTGCTCCCGCTCGCCCGCCTCCGGCTGACCGAGTCCCGCGGCCCCGAGGACCGCCTGGACCTGCCGGGCACGGCGCTCGCCAGCACGGCCCTGTTCGGGGTCGTCTACGCGCTGGTCCGCGGCAACGCCGACGGCTGGAGCAGCGCCCCGATCGTCACCGGCTTCACCGCGGGCGGCGTCCTCCTGGCGGGGTTCGTCGCGTACGAGATGCGGGCGGCGCGACCGATGCTGCCAATGGGGCTCTTCCGGAGCCGGGCGTTCAGCGCGATCAACGCGGCCGGCCTGCTGATGTTCCTCGGCATGTTCGGCTCGGTCTTCCTGCTGAGCCAGTTCCTGCAGGGGGTCGGCGGCTACAGCCCGATGGAGGCGGGCGTGCGCATGCTGCCGTGGACGGCGATGCCGCTCCTCGTCGCCCCGATCGCGGGTGCGGTCTCCGACCGCGTCGGCGGCCGATCGATCATCGTGGCGGGCCTCGCCCTCCAGGCGCTCGGCCTCGCGCTCTTCGCCATGGTCCTGGAACCGGGCGTGAGTTATGTCGCACAGCTGCCCGCGCTCGTCGTCAGCGGGGTGGGCATGTCGCTGTTCTTCGCGCCCACCGCCAGCGTCGTGATGAGCAGCGTCCGCCCCCGGGACCAGGGCATCGCCTCCGGCGCCAACAACGCGATGCGCGAGGTGGGCGGTGCGCTGGGGATCGCGATCCTCTCCTCCGTCTTCTCCGCCCAGGGCGGCTACGCCTCGCCCCGGATCTTCATCGACGGCCTCGTACCCGCCCTGTGGACCGGCGCCGCCGCGGTCGCCGCCGCGGCCGTCGTGGCGCTGCTGGTCCCCGGCCGCCCCCGGGCGCCGCGCCCCGCGGGACCGGCGCGCGAGGCCGTGTCCGTACCCGCCTAGCGCCCGGCCGGGGCGGCGCGATGCGGGCGCTGTCGGTGGGCCCCCTTACAGTTGAGCGCGTGCAGGAACTCCACGACGCCCCGCTCGCCCCGCTGACCACCTTCCGGCTGGGCGGCCCCGCCACCCGCCTGGTCACCGCCGCCACGGACGACGAGGTCGTCTCGGCCATCCGCGCGGCCGACGCGGCCGTCACCCCGCTGCTGATCATCGGCGGCGGCAGCAACCTCGTCATCGGCGACAAGGGCTTCGACGGCACGGCCCTGCGCATCGCGACCACCGGCGTCGCGCTGGACGGCACACGGCTCGAACTGGCCGCGGGCGAGAACTGGTCCGAGGCCGTCGCCCGCACGGTCGAGGCGGGCCTCGCGGGCATCGAGTGCCTCGCCGGAATCCCCGGCTCCGCAGGCGCGACGCCGATCCAGAACGTGGGCGCGTACGGCCAGGAGGTCTCCGCCACCATCACCGAGGTCGTGGCCTACGACCGCCGCGCCGACGAGACGGTCACCATCCCGGGCGCCGAGTGCGGCTTCTCGTACCGCAACAGCCGCTTCAAGGCCGACCCCGAGCGGTACGCGGTGCTGCGCGTGCGGTTCGAGCTGGAGGACGCGGACGGGCTGTCGACCCCGGTCAAGTACGCCGAACTCGCCCGCGCCCTGGGCGCCGAGCCCGGCGACCGGGTGCCCGCCGCCGAGGCCCGCGCCGCGGTGCTGAGGCTGCGCGCCGGCAAGGGCATGGTGCTGGACCCCGAGGACCATGACACCTGGTCCGCCGGCTCCTTCTTCACCAACCCGATCCTCGGCGCGGGCGAACACGAGGCGTTCCTCGCCCGCGTCGCCGAGCGCATGGGCCCGGACACCGCCCCGCCCGCCTACCCGGCGGGCGACGGGCGGGTCAAGACCTCCGCGGCCTGGCTGATCGACAAGGCGGGCTTCACCAAGGGCTACGGCACGGGCCCCGCCCGCATCTCCACCAAGCACACCCTCGCCCTGACCAACCGCGGCGACGCCACCACCGAGGACCTCCTCGCCCTCGCCCGCGAGGTCCGCGCCGGCGTCCACGCCGCCTTCGGCGTCACCCTGGTCAACGAGCCGGTGACGGTCGGCGTCCAGCTCTAGCCGCGCCCCTGCTCGGCCGGCCCGGTCGGCCGGTCTGGTCGGCCGGTCTGGTCGGTCTGCCGGCTCGGTCCGCCCGCCCGGTCCACCAGCTCGGTCCGTCCGCTCAGTCCGTCAGCCAGGCGTCGATCCCGGCCAGGAGCTTCGCCTTGACGTCCTCGGGGGCGGCCGAGCCGCGGACCGACTGCCGTGCCAGTTCGGCCAGTTCGGCGTCGGTGAAGGCGTGGTGGGCGCGCGCCAGCTCGTACTGCGCGGCCAGCCGGGAGCCGAAGAGCAGCGGGTCGTCCGCGCCCAGGGCCATCGGGACGTTCGCCTCGAACAGCTTCCGCAGTGGCACGTCCTCCGGCTTCTCGTAGACCCCGAGCGCTACGTTCGAGGACGGGCAGACCTCGCAGGTGACCTGGCGGTCGGCGAGCCTGCGCAGCAGCCGCGGGTCCTCCGCTGCCCGCACGCCGTGTCCGATCCGGCAGGCGTCCAGGTCGTCGAGGCAGTCCCGGACGCTGCCCGGCCCGGACAACTCGCCGCCGTGCGGGGCCGCGAGCAGCCCGCCCTCCCGCGCGATCGCGAACGCCCGGTCGAAGTCCCGCGCGAATCCCCGTCGTTCGTCGTTGGACAGCCCGAAGCCGACGACGCCCCGGTCCGCGTACCGCACGGCCAGCCGCGCGAGGGTACGGGCGTCCAGCGGGTGCTTCGTACGGTTCGCCGCGACCAGCACCCGCATCCCGACCCCGGTGTCCCGCGAGGCCGTCTCCACCGCGTCGAGGATGACCTCCAGCGCCGGGATCAGCCCGCCGAGCCGGGGCGCGTACGAGGTGGGGTCGACCTGGATCTCCAGCCAGCCGGACCCGTCCAGCACCTCCTCCTCGGCCGCCTCCAGCACCAGCCGCCGGATGTCCTCGGGGGAGCGCAGACAGGAGCGCGCGATGTCGTACAGCCGCTGGAAGCGGAACCAGCCGCGCTCGTCGGTGGCCCGCAGCCTCGGCGGCTCGCCGCCGCTCAGCGCCTCGGGCAGATGGACCCCGTACCTGTCGGCGAGCTCCAGCAGGGTGCCGGGCCGCATCGAGCCGGTGAAGTGCAGGTGCAGATGGGCCTTGGGGAGGAGGCGGAGGTCACGTACGCGGTCCATTGGGAGATCCTGCCGCATGCGCCCGGCAATCCGGTAGCGGGTTGCCTGAACGAGGGCTTGCTCGAACGGGAATGCGGAGGGCTCGGGGGGAATGCGAAGGGCCCGGCCTCCTCGCCGTGAGGAGGCCGGGCCCTTCGTAGGCGGACTGCCTCAGTCCCGTGCCTCGCCCAGCAGCTTCTGCAGCCGCGAGACGCCCTCGACCAGGTCCTCGTCGCCCAGCGCGTAGGAGAGCCGCAGGTAGCCGGGGGTGCCGAAGGCCTCGCCCGGGACGACCGCGACCTCGGCCTCTTCCAGGATGATCTCGGCCAACTCGACGCTCGTCGCGGGCCGCTTGCCGCGGATCTCCTTGCCGAGCAGCGCCTTCACCGACGGGTACGCGTAGAACGCGCCCTCCGGCTCGGGGCACTCGACGCCGTCGATCTCGTTGAGCATCCGCACGATCGTCCGGCGCCGCCGGTCGAAGGCCTCGCGCATCTCCGCGACCGCGTCCAGGTCGCCGGAGACGGCGGCCAGTGCGGCGGCCTGCGCCACGTTGGAGACGTTGGAGGTGGCGTGCGACTGGAGGTTGGTCGCGGCCTTCACCACGTCCTTCGGGCCGATGACCCACCCCACGCGCCAGCCGGTCATCGCGTACGTCTTGGCGACGCCGTTGACCACGATGCACTTGTCGCGCAGCTCGGGTACGACGACGGGCAGGGACGCGCTGGTGACATCAGCGCTGGCGCGCGCGGCTGCGTCTCCGTAGACGAGGTGCTCGTAGATCTCGTCGGTCAGCACCCACAGCCCGTGCTCGGCGGCCCAGCGGCCGATCTCCTCGACCTGGGCGCGGGGGTAGACGGCGCCGGTCGGGTTGGACGGGGAGACGAACAGCACGACCTTGGTGCGCTCGGTGCGCGCGGCCTCCAACTGCTCGACGGAGACGCGGTATCCGGTGGTCTCGTCGGCCACCACGTCCACCGGAACACCGCCCGCGAGGCGGATCGACTCGGGGTAGGTGGTCCAGTACGGGGCCGGGACGATGACCTCGTCGCCCGGGTCGAGGATCGCGGCGAAGGCCTCGTAGATGGCCTGCTTGCCGCCGTTGGTCACCAGGACCTGCGCGGGCTCGACCTCGTAGCCGGAGTCGCGGAGCGTCTTGGCGGCGATCGCGGCCTTGAGCTCGGGCAGGCCGCCCGCGGGGGTGTAGCGGTGGAACTTCGGGTTGCGGCAGGCCTCGACGGCGGCCTCGACGATGTAGTCGGGCGTCGGGAAGTCGGGCTCGCCGGCTCCGAAGCCGATCACCGGGCGCCCGGCGGCCTTGAGGGCCTTGGCCTTGGCGTCCACGGCGAGTGTCGCGGACTCGGAGATCGCGCCGATACGGGCCGAGACCCGTCGGTCGGTCGGGGACGTTGCGGGAGGAGTAGCACCGGTCATGACTGCATGGTCCCAGACGGCCCGTCCACGGCACACACGGGTTTGCGGCGGGAACCGCAGGTACGTGTTCGACGCTGGGGCGCGGAGCACGTACACTCATGCGTCGTTGGCCTTCAACCGGCCGCTCCGTACCGCGCACACCATGCGTTCGGGCGTATGCGGTACGTTGGGGGAGACAACAAAGGGTCGTAGCTCAATTGGTAGAGCACTGGTCTCCAAAACCAGCGGTTGGGGGTTCAAGTCCCTCCGGCCCTGCTTCACGCATTCCCCACTGGAATGTGTGCGCGCAAGTATGTACTGAAATGCACCGCCGTGCGGCTCCACCGGGCGCGGCACGGCCACGACCCGGGATTCAGGTGAGGACGAGTGACGGCAGCCCCTGGCTCCACCGCGACGCCTGAAAGCGGTCGTCCCGAGGACGAAGTCGCGACGAAGAAGGGCCGCCGCGGCGGCAAGCGCGGCAAGAAGGGCCCCCTGGGCCGCCTCGCGCTCTTCTACCGGCAGATCGTCGCCGAGCTGCGCAAGGTCGTCTGGCCCACTCGCAGCCAGCTCTCGACCTACACCACAGTGGTGATTGTCTTCGTTGTCATCATGATCGGTCTGGTGACCGTGATTGACTATGGGTTCTCCGAGGCCGTCAAGTACGTCTTCGGCTGATCCCGCGGAGGGCGCCCGTGCGAGAGGCCCCTCCGTCTGTTCCACACATTGAAGCCAGGAAGAAGCAGCCACCGTGTCTGACGACCCGAACCAGAACGACGCCACCGAGCCCGTCGAGGGCGACGAGGCAGCGGTCGACATCGTCGAGGCGGCCGATGAGGCCGACCAGGCCGAGGCTGCGGACGCCGCGGCGGGCGAGCCTGCCGAGGAAGCCGCGTTGCACGTCGAGGACGAGGGCACCGCGGACGCCGAGGACGAGGGCGGCGAGGACGCCGAGGACGCGGCACCCGAGGGCGAGGAGCAGGAGCCCGCGGTCGACCCGGTCGAGGCCCTGCGCCAGGAGCTGCGCAGCCTGCCGGGCGAGTGGTACGTGATCCACACCTACGCGGGCTACGAGAACCGTGTGAAGACCAACCTCGAGCAGCGCGCCGTCTCGCTGAACGTCGAGGACTACATCTTCCAGGCGGAGGTGCCGCAGGAGGAGGTCGTCCAGATCAAGAACGGCGACCGCCGCACCGTCCGCCAGAACAAGCTGCCCGGCTACGTGCTGGTGCGCATGGACCTGACGAACGAGTCCTGGGGCGTCGTGCGCAACACCCCGGGTGTCACCGGCTTCGTCGGCAACGCCTACGACCCTTACCCGCTGACCCTGGACGAGATCGTCAAGATGCTCGCCCCGGAGGCGGAGGAGAAGGCGGCCAAAGAGGCCGCCGAGGCCGAGGGCCGGCCCGCCCCGAGCCGCAAGGTCGAGGTGCAGGTACTGGACTTCGAGGTCGGCGACTCGGTCACCGTCACCGACGGCCCGTTCGCGACGCTGCAGGCGACGATCAACGAGATCAACGCCGACTCGAAGAAGGTCAAGGGCCTGGTCGAGATCTTCGGCCGCGAGACCCCGGTCGAGCTGTCCTTCGACCAGATCCAGAAGAACTGACGCCTTCTCAGGCGCTCTGGAACAAACGCTTCCGGCCAGGTCGGGCGGGCTCTACGAGCCCGCCCGACCTGCTCGGTTTTGGCCGCGCGACAGTACCCGCTATCGTTGTGCGGTATGCCTCCATCCGGATGACCGGATGGATCGGCGAAACACCTCTCACTAGGACCCGGAGAGAGCATGCCTCCCAAGAAGAAGAAGGTCACGGGGCTGATCAAGCTCCAGATCCAGGCCGGTGCGGCCAACCCGGCTCCGCCGGTCGGCCCCGCACTGGGTCAGCACGGCGTCAACATCATGGAGTTCTGCAAGGCCTACAACGCCGCGACCGAGTCGCAGCGTGGCATGGTCGTGCCGGTGGAGATCACGGTCTACGAGGACCGCTCCTTTACCTTCATCACCAAGACTCCGCCGGCCGCGAAGCTGATCCTCAAGGCCGCGGGTGTGGACAAGGGCTCCGGCGAGCCGCACAAGACCAAGGTCGCCAAGATCACCCGCGACCAGGTCCGCGACATCGCCACCACCAAGATGCCCGACCTGAACGCCAACGACCTGGACGCCGCCGAGAAGATCATCGCCGGCACCGCCCGCTCCATGGGCATCACGGTCGAGGGCTGACACCCACCCCCGTAAGCACCTCTGTGGTGGGGCCAGGCGCTGGCCCGTACCACGACTCCGTACTCACATAGGAGCAGCAGTGAAGCGCAGCAAGAATCTCCGCGCTGCGGACGCCAAGATCGACCGGGATCGTCTGTACGCCCCGCTCGAGGCCGTCCGTATCGCCAAGGACACCTCTTCCTCCAAGTTCGACGGCACCGTCGAGGTCGCCATGCGTCTGGGCGTCGACCCGCGCAAGGCCGACCAGATGGTCCGCGGCACCGTGAACCTTCCGCACGGCACCGGCAAGACCGCCCGGGTCCTGGTCTTCGCGACCGGTGACCGTGCTGCGGCCGCGGAAGCCGCAGGCGCCGACATCGTCGGCTCCGACGAACTGATCGACGAGGTGTCGAAGGGCCGTCTGGACTTCGACGCCGTCGTCGCCACCCCGGACCTCATGGGCAAGGTCGGCCGCCTCGGCCGCGTGCTCGGTCCCCGTGGCCTGATGCCGAACCCGAAGACCGGCACCGTGACCCCGGACGTGGCCAAGGCCGTGACCGAGATCAAGGGCGGCAAGATCGAGTTCCGCGTCGACAAGCACTCGAACCTGCACTTCATCATCGGCAAGACCTCGTTCGACGAGGCCAAGCTGGTGGAGAACTACGGCGCCGCGCTGGAGGAGATCCTCCGTCTGAAGCCGTCCGCCGCGAAGGGCCGGTACGTCAAGAAGGCCACCATCTCCACCACGATGGGCCCCGGCATCCCGGTCGACCCGAACCGCACCCGCAACCTCCTCACCGAGGAGGACCCGGCCGCGGTCTGACCCGACCCCAGCCGAGCGCTGAAACCGGCCCCCACGCCTCCGGCAGGCGCGGGGGCCGGTTTGCTCTCGCTTCACCGGGCCGCGCGCGATCCGGCCCGAGCGGGCCAGTGTGTGAACCCGGCCCCGCCGGGGCCCTGTTGAGGGTTCCGCGGGGGGCGATTTGCTCGGGGCGCGTGGGTTCGCGTACTCTTCCACCGAAGCCAAAGACCGCTGGTTGTTGTCGTGCACCGAGAGGAGCGCGGCGGCCGAAGGATCCGCTAGCTGCGGGCGACCTGCGCAGGTGACACTGGAAGTGCTCCCGGACCTGTCCGGTCGAGCTGCGCCCCGTGCATCTGTGCCGGGGCGTTTCGTTTTGTTCAGCCCCTTCCGTGCGGTCCTAATCACCCGGAAGGAGGCCGAGGCTCATGGCAACGCCTGACAAGGTCGCAGCCGTTGAGGAGATGACGGACAAGTTCCGCAACTCCAACGCCGCTGTGGTCACCGCGTACACCGGACTTTCCGTGGCACAGCTCAAGGAGCTGCGCCGCTCGCTCGGTGAGAACGCTCAGTACCGTGTGGTGAAGAACACGCTGACCAAGATCGCGGCCCAGGAGGCCGGGGTCACCACGCTCGACGAGTTCCTGCAGGGCTCGACGGCCGTCGCTTTCGTGACCGGTGACCCGGTCGAGGCGGCGAAGGGTCTGCGTGACTTCGCCAAGGAGAACCCCGCTCTCGTCATCAAGGGCGGTGTCCTTGAAGGCAAGGCGCTGTCCGCCGACGAGATCAAGAAGCTTGCGGACCTCGAGTCCCGTGAGGTGCTGCTCGCCAAGCTGGCCGGTGGCATGAAGGCGTCCATGGTCAAGGCCGCGGCGACCTTCCAGGCCCCGCTCACGAAGTTCGCCCGCACCGCGGACGCGCTTCGCAGCAAGGTCGAGCAGGGCGGTGCCGGTACGCCGGCTCCCGCCGAGGCCGAGTCCGCCGCGGAGTAACGCTCCGCGATCGCGTTCGGTCGCAGCGGGCCCGTACGCCCGCCGAAATGTACATTCCGGCACCAGCCGAATTAGTGGAAGGACCGCCACCATGGCGAAGCTCAGCCAGGACGACCTGCTCGCGCAGTTCGAGGAGATGACCCTCATCGAGCTCTCCGAGTTCGTGAAGGCCTTCGAGGAGAAGTTCGACGTCGAGGCCGCCGCCCCGGTCGCCGTCGCCGCCGCCGGCGCCCCGGGTGCCCCGGCCGCCGAGGCCGCTGAGGAGAAGGACGAGTTCGACGTCATCCTCACCGGTGCGGGCGACAAGAAGATCCAGGTCATCAAGGTCGTGCGCGAGCTGACCTCGCTGGGCCTGAAGGAGGCCAAGGACCTCGTCGACGGCACCCCGAAGCCGGTCCTCGAGAAGGTCAACAAGGAGGCCGCTGAGAAGGCCGCCGAGTCCCTCAAGGGCGCCGGCGCCTCGGTCGAGGTCAAGTGACCTCACGAGTCGGCTGACTCACCTGCCCGCGTCAGCGGGCGCTACCGAAGGGCGATCACCCATACGGGTGGTCGCCCTTCGGCGTCCCCGCAGCGCGTTCCTTGCTCCCCGCCGAGCGCCAGGTAGGGTGATCTTCGTTGTCCGGCCGGTGGGCCCCTGGGGGATCGCCCGAGGGTGGGGGGCCTTGACGAACGGCACGCAGCGCGCAATTCTCAGGACGCGACGTCACACCGATCCAGGATCCGAGGCATGGATCGCAGACGAAGAGGGCAGTATCGATATGCGCTTTCGGCGCGAGGCATGGCGCAGGCGATGAAGAAGAACAACGAGGGACACGTAACCTCCCGGTTGACCCGGGAGGATGGTCTCTGGACATCAGTGGGCCAAGTGGCTACACTGACCCTTTGCGCTGCCTGTTAGCTGCTCCCTGCCCGTCACCAGGGGCAAGCCCACGTTCGATCATTACGGAATAGAACTTCCTGACCTGGGATTTCTCTCTGTCGTGGAGCGAACTGGACCGGTACGCGCGTAGTGAGTCCGAGCCCTCGGAAGGACCCCCTCTTGGCCGCCTCGCGCAACGCCTCGACTGCCAATACGAACAACGGCGCCAGCACTGCCCCGCTGCGCATCTCCTTTGCGAAGATCAAGGAGCCCCTCGAGGTTCCGAACCTCCTTGCGCTGCAAACCGAGAGCTTCGACTGGCTGCTCGGCAACGCCGCATGGAAGGCTCGTGTCGAGTCGGCCCTGGAAAGTGGACAGGACGTCCCCACCAAGTCCGGTCTGGAGGAGATCTTCGAAGAGATCTCCCCGATCGAGGACTTCTCCGGGTCGATGTCGCTGACCTTCCGCGACCACCGCTTCGAGCCGCCGAAGAACTCGATCGACGAGTGCAAGGAGCGCGACTTCACGTACGCGGCGCCGCTCTTCGTCACCGCCGAGTTCACCAACAACGAGACCGGTGAGATCAAGTCCCAGACGGTCTTCATGGGCGACTTCCCGCTCATGACGAACAAGGGCACCTTCGTCATCAACGGCACCGAGCGTGTCGTGGTGTCCCAGCTGGTCCGCTCGCCGGGTGTCTACTTCGACTCCTCCATCGACAAGACGTCCGACAAGGACATCTTCTCGGCCAAGATCATCCCCTCCCGGGGTGCCTGGCTGGAGATGGAGATCGACAAGCGCGACATGGTCGGCGTCCGCATCGACCGCAAGCGCAAGCAGTCCGTCACCGTCCTGCTCAAGGCGCTCGGCTGGACGACCGAGCAGATCCTCGAGGAGTTCGGCGAGTACGAGTCCATGCGCGCCACCCTGGAGAAGGACCACACCCAGGGCCAGGACGACGCGCTGCTCGACATCTACCGCAAGCTGCGCCCGGGCGAGCCGCCGACGCGTGAGGCCGCGCAGACGCTGCTGGAGAACCTCTACTTCAACCCCAAGCGCTACGACCTCGCCAAGGTCGGCCGCTACAAGGTCAACAAGAAGCTCGGCGGGGACCAGCCGCTCGACGCCGGCGTGCTGACCGTCGACGACGTCATCGCCACCATCAAGTACCTGGTCAAGCTGCACGCCGGGGAGACCGAGACGCGCAGCGCCGAGGGCCAGGAGATCGTCGTCGAGACCGACGACATCGACCACTTCGGCAACCGCCGCCTGCGCAACGTCGGCGAGCTCATCCAGAACCAGGTCCGCACCGGCCTGGCCCGCATGGAGCGCGTCGTCCGCGAGCGGATGACCACCCAGGACGTCGAGGCGATCACGCCGCAGACCCTGATCAACATCCGGCCGGTCGTCGCCTCCATCAAGGAGTTCTTCGGCACCAGCCAGCTGTCCCAGTTCATGGACCAGACGAACCCGCTGTCGGGCCTGACCCACAAGCGCCGTCTGTCCGCGCTGGGCCCCGGCGGTCTCTCCCGTGAGCGGGCGGGCTTCGAGGTCCGTGACGTGCACCCCTCGCACTACGGCCGCATGTGCCCGATCGAGACGCCCGAAGGCCCGAACATCGGTCTGATCGGCTCGCTCGCCTCGTACGGCCGGGTCAACGCGTTCGGCTTCGTCGAGACCCCGTACCGCAAGGTCGACAACCAGGGTGTCGTCACCGACCAGGTGGACTTCCTCACCGCCGACGAAGAGGACCGCTTCGTCATCGCGCAGGCGAACGCCCCGCTGACGGACGACAACCACTTCGCCGAGGCCCGCGTGCTCGTCCGCCGCCGCGGCGGCGAGGTCGACTATGTGCCGGGCACCGACGTGGACTACATGGACGTCTCGCCGCGCCAGATGGTGTCGGTCGCGACCGCCATGATCCCGTTCCTCGAGCACGACGACGCCAACCGCGCCCTCATGGGATCGAACATGATGCGCCAGGCCGTGCCGCTCATCAAGGCCGAGGCCCCGCTGGTCGGCACCGGCATGGAGTACCGCTGCGCGGTCGACGCCGGCGACGTCATCAAGGCCGAGAAGCCGGGCGTCGTCCAGGAGGTCTCCGCGGACTACGTGACGGTGGCCAACGACGACGGCACCTACACCACGTACCGCGTGGCCAAGTTCTCCCGCTCCAACCAGGGCACCTCCTTCAATCAGAAGGTCGTCGTGGACGAGGGCGCGCGGGTGATCGAGGGCCAGGTCCTCGCCGACGGTCCGTCCACGGACGAGGGCGAGATGGCGCTCGGCAAGAACCTACTCGTGGCGTTCATGCCGTGGGAGGGCCACAACTACGAGGACGCGATCATCCTGTCGCAGCGCCTCGTCCAAGACGACGTCCTCTCCTCGATCCACATCGAGGAGCACGAGGTCGACGCCCGTGACACCAAGCTGGGCCCCGAGGAGATCACCCGGGACATCCCGAACGTCTCCGAGGAGGTCCTGGCCGACCTCGACGAGCGCGGCATCATCCGCATCGGTGCCGAGGTCGTCGCCGGCGACATCCTGGTCGGCAAGGTCACGCCCAAGGGCGAGACCGAGCTGACCCCGGAGGAGCGCCTGCTGCGCGCGATCTTCGGTGAGAAGGCGCGCGAGGTCCGCGACACCTCGCTGAAGGTGCCGCACGGCGAGACCGGCAAGGTCATCGGCGTACGCGTCTTCGACCGCGAGGAGGGCGACGAACTGCCCCCGGGCGTGAACCAGTTGGTCCGCGTCTACGTCGCGCAGAAGCGCAAGATCACCGACGGTGACAAGCTCGCCGGCCGCCACGGCAACAAGGGCGTCATCTCCAAGATCCTGCCGGTCGAGGACATGCCGTTCCTGGAGGACGGCACCCCGGTCGACATCATCCTCAACCCCCTCGGTGTCCCGTCCCGGATGAACCCGGGCCAGGTCCTGGAGATCCACCTCGGCTGGCTCGCCAGCCAGGGCTGGAAGGTCGAGGGCGAAGAGGACTGGATGAAGCGTCTCCAGGCGATCGGCGCCGACGAGGTGCTGCCCGGCACCAACGTCGCGACCCCGGTCTTCGACGGCGCCCGCGAGGACGAGATCGCCGGCCTCTTCGAGTCGACGGTCCCCAACCGCGACGGCGAGCGCATGGTCCTGCCCTCCGGCAAGGCCCGGCTCTTCGACGGCCGCTCCGGCGAGCCGTTCCCGGACCCGATCTCGGTCGGGTACATGTACATCCTCAAGCTGCACCACCTGGTCGACGACAAGCTGCACGCCCGGTCGACCGGTCCGTACTCGATGATCACCCAGCAGCCGCTGGGTGGTAAGGCCCAGTTCGGTGGCCAGCGGTTCGGCGAGATGGAGGTGTGGGCCCTCGAGGCCTACGGCGCCGCGTACGCCCTCCAGGAGCTGCTGACCATCAAGTCCGACGACGTCACCGGTCGCGTGAAGGTCTACGAGGCCATCGTCAAGGGCGAGAACATCCCTGAGCCCGGCATCCCCGAGTCCTTCAAGGTGCTCATCAAGGAGATGCAGTCCCTGTGCCTCAACGTGGAGGTGCTGTCCTCGGACGGCATGTCCATCGAGATGCGCGACACCGACGAGGACGTCTTCCGCGCTGCGGAGGAGCTCGGTATCGACCTGTCCCGGCGCGAGCCGAGCAGCGTCGAAGAGGTCTGACGGGTCTGGCCGGGGCCTCGTAACACGAGGCCCCGGGCCAACCCCGGACCCCAGTCAGACCCCTGAAGACACGACCCCGAAAGAGGGATTGACGACAAGTGCTCGACGTCAACTTCTTCGACGAGCTGCGGATCGGCCTCGCCACCGCTGACGACATCCGTCAGTGGTCGCACGGTGAGGTCAAGAAGCCGGAGACCATCAACTACCGCACCCTCAAGCCCGAAAAGGACGGACTCTTCTGCGAGAAGATCTTCGGTCCGACCCGGGACTGGGAGTGCTACTGCGGCAAGTACAAGCGTGTCCGCTTCAAGGGCATCATCTGCGAGCGCTGCGGCGTCGAGGTCACTCGCGCCAAGGTGCGCCGTGAGCGGATGGGCCACATCGAGCTGGCCGCTCCCGTCACCCACATCTGGTACTTCAAGGGCGTCCCGTCGCGTCTGGGCTACCTGCTCGACCTCGCCCCGAAGGACCTCGAGAAGGTCATCTACTTCGCCGCCTACATGATCACGTGGGTGGACGAGGAGCGCCGTACGCGCGACCTGCCCTCGCTGGAGGCACACGTCTCCGTCGAGCGCCAACAGGTCGAGCAGCGCCGCGACGCCGACCTGGAGGCCCGCGCCAAGAAGCTCGAGACCGACCTGGCCGAGCTCGAGGCCGAGGGCGCCAAGGCCGATGTGCGCCGCAAGGTGCGCGAGGGCGCCGAGCGCGAGATGAAGCAGCTGCGCGACCGCGCGCAGCGCGAGCTCGACCGGCTCGACGAGGTGTGGACCCGCTTCAAGAACCTGAAGGTCCAGGACCTCGAGGGCGACGAGCTGCTCTACCGCGAGCTGCGCGACCGCTTCGGCACGTACTTCGACGGCTCCATGGGCGCCGCCGCGCTGCAGAAGCGCCTGGAGACCTTCAACCTCGACGAGGAGGCCGAGCGCCTCCGCGAGATCATCCGGACCGGGAAGGGCCAGAAGAAGACCCGGGCGCTCAAGCGCCTCAAGGTCGTCTCCGCCTTCCTGCAGACCAGCAACAGCCCCAAGGGCATGGTGCTGGACTGCGTCCCGGTGATCCCGCCGGACCTGCGCCCGATGGTGCAGCTGGACGGTGGCCGCTTCGCGACCTCCGACCTGAACGACCTGTACCGCCGCGTCATCAACCGCAACAACCGCCTGAAGCGGCTTCTCGACCTCGGCGCGCCCGAGATCATCGTGAACAACGAGAAGCGCATGCTCCAGGAGGCCGTCGACGCGCTCTTCGACAACGGCCGCCGCGGCCGCCCGGTCACGGGCCCCGGCAACCGTCCGCTGAAGTCGCTGTCCGACATGCTCAAGGGCAAGCAGGGCCGCTTCCGGCAGAACCTGCTGGGCAAGCGAGTCGACTACTCGGCGCGTTCGGTCATCGTCGTCGGCCCGCAGCTCAAGCTGCACCAGTGCGGTCTGCCGAAGGCCATGGCGCTGGAGCTCTTCAAGCCGTTCGTGATGAAGCGCCTGGTGGACCTCAACCACGCGCAGAACATCAAGTCGGCCAAGCGCATGGTCGAGCGCGGCCGCACGGTCGTGTACGACGTGCTCGAAGAGGTCATCGCCGAGCACCCGGTGCTGCTGAACCGCGCGCCCACCCTGCACCGCCTCGGCATCCAGGCCTTCGAGCCGCAGCTGGTCGAGGGCAAGGCCATCCAGATCCACCCGCTCGTCTGCACCGCGTTCAACGCGGACTTCGACGGTGACCAGATGGCCGTGCACCTGCCGCTGTCCGCGGAGGCGCAGGCCGAGGCCCGCATCCTGATGCTGTCCTCGAACAACATCCTCAAGCCGGCCGACGGCCGGCCGGTCACCATGCCGACCCAGGACATGGTGCTGGGCCTGTTCTTCCTCACCACGGACGAGGCCGAGCGCGAGGTCAAGGGCGAGGGCCGGTCCTTCGGCTCCTCGGCCGAGGCGATCATGGCGTTCGACGCCCGGGAGCTCTCGCTCCAGGCGAAGGTCGACATCCGCTTCCCGATCGGCACCGTCCCGCCCCGAGGCTGGACCCCGCCGGTCGAGGAGGAGGGCGCCGCGTCCGATGGCGGCTACGCCACGGGCGAGTGGCAGCAGGGTGACAGCTTCCGGCTGCGGACGACCCTGGGCCGCGCGCTCTTCAACGAGCTGCTGCCCGAGGACTACCCGTTCGTCGACTACTCGGTCGGCAAGAAGCAGCTCTCCGAGATCGTCAACGACCTCGCCGAGCGCTACCCGAAGGTCATCGTCGCGGCGACGCTCGACAACCTGAAGGCGGCGGGCTTCTACTGGGCGACCCGCTCCGGTGTCACCGTCGCGGTCTCGGACATCGTCGTCCCCGAGGCCAAGAAGGGCATCATCGAGGGCTACGAGGCCCAGGACGAGAAGGTCCAGAAGCAGTACGAGCGCGGTCTGATCACCAAGGACGAGCGCACGCAGGAGCTCATCGCGATCTGGACCAAGGCGACCAACGAGGTCGCCGAGGCGATGAACGCGAACTTCCCGAAGACGAACCCCATCTTCATGATGGTCAACTCGGGTGCGCGCGGAAACATGATGCAGATGCGTCAGATCGCCGGTATGCGTGGTCTGGTGTCCAACGCGAAGAACGAGACCATCCCGCGGCCCATCAAGGCGTCGTTCCGCGAGGGTCTGTCCGTGCTGGAGTACTTCATCTCCACCCACGGTGCCCGTAAGGGTCTCGCGGACACCGCCCTGCGTACCGCGGACTCGGGTTACCTGACCCGTCGTCTGGTCGACGTCTCCCAGGACGTGATCATCCGCGAGGAGGACTGCGGCACCGACCGCGGCCTGAAGCTGGAGATCGCGTCCAAGGGCGCCGACGGCGTGCTGCGCAAGGCCGAGGACGTCGAGACCAGCGTGTACGCGCGCTGCCTCGCCGAGGACATCGTCGTCGACGGCAAGGTGCTGGCCCCGGCCGGCACCGACCTGGGCGACGTGCTCATCGACGAGCTGGTCCGCCACGGCGTCGGCACGGTCAAGACCCGCTCGGTCCTGACCTGCGAGTCCGCGGTCGGCACCTGCGCGATGTGCTACGGCCGTTCGCTCGCGACCGGCAAGCTGGTGGACATCGGCGAGGCCGTCGGCATCATCGCCGCCCAGTCCATCGGTGAGCCCGGCACCCAGCTGACGATGCGTACCTTCCACACCGGTGGTGTGGCCGGTGACGACATCACCCAGGGTCTGCCGCGTGTCGTCGAGCTCTTCGAGGCCCGTACGCCCAAGGGCGTCGCGCCGATCTCGGAGGCGGCCGGCCGCGTCCGGATCGAGGAGACCGAGAAGACCAAGAAGCTCGTCGTCACCCCGGACGACGGCTCCGACGAGACCGCGTACGGCGTCTCGAAGCGGTCCCGTCTGCTGGTGGGCGAGGGCGACCACGTCGAGGTCGGCCAGGCGCTGACCGTGGGTGCCACCAACCCGCACGACGTGCTGCGCATCCTCGGCCAGCGGGCCGTCCAGGTCCACCTGGTCGGCGAGGTGCAGAAGGTCTACAACTCGCAGGGTGTGTCGATCCACGACAAGCACATCGAGATCATCATCCGGCAGATGCTGCGCCGCGTGACGATCATCGAGTCCGGCGACGCGGAGCTGCTGCCGGGCGAGCTCGTGGAGCGCTCGCGCTTCGAGGGCGAGAACCGGCGCGTGGTCCAGGAAGGCGGCCACCCGGCCTCCGGCCGTCCGCAGCTGATGGGTATCACCAAGGCCTCGCTGGCGACCGAGTCGTGGCTGTCGGCGGCGTCCTTCCAGGAGACGACCAGGGTCCTGACCGACGCGGCGATCAACGCCAAGTCGGACTCCCTGATCGGCCTCAAGGAGAACGTGATCATCGGTAAGCTCATCCCGGCCGGTACGGGCCTGTCCCGCTACCGCAACATCCGGGTCGAGCCGACCGAGGAGGCGAAGGCCGCGATGTACTCGGCCGTCGGTTACGACGACATCGACTACTCGCCCTTCGGCACGGGCTCCGGCCAGGCGGTCCCGCTGGAGGACTACGACTACGGCCCGTACAACCAGTAAGGCGCCCGCGCCTGGCTGAGGCGCAGTGCCTGACGAGAGGGCGGCCACCCCGTGTGGGGCGGCCGCCCTCTCGGCTGTCCGCCGACCTCAGCCGGGCGTCAACTGCCAGGCGGAGAAGGCGAGTCCGGCCAGGGCTGTCAGGGTCGCGATGCCGGTCAGGGGCCAGCGTGCGCGTTCCAGGTCGTCCAGGCGGGTTTCGTGGTCGGCGAGTTGGCGGTCGGTCTGGTCGCTGCGCTGGACGAGGAGTGCCAGCGAGCCGTCGACCCGGGTGAAGCCCGCCTCCACCGAACCGCGCAGCCGCTCCAGCTCCAGGGCGATCCCGGCGGTGTCGAACGGCGCCGGGTCACGCATCGGTGCTTCCTGTCCGGCCGGTGCCGAGGGCTGTCCGGTCGCCGCTCTCCGGCGCGGTGCGCAGCCAACTCGGCAGCAGGGGCTGCAGTGTCGGCAGTGCCATCGCCCGGGCCAGGCCGCCCGAGACGGCCAGGGCGCTCGCCACCCAGGGGAGGGTGGTGGGCAGGCCGGTGGCGTCGATGATCGCGGGGAGGGCGAGGGCGAGTCCGACGGCGGTCTGCAGGACGGTGCGCAGGGTGCGCTTGGTGGGCTCGGACGGTGTTCGCATGGCGAAGCCTCCTCCCGGTGGGCTGTTCAGGCGGTGTACGGGACCTTGAGGGCGTCCCACTGCCGCCGGCCGGGCCAGCCGTCGCAGTATGCCGGGGCGTCGCCGAGCTTCCGTTGCCACCTGCGGAAGGACTCGCGGTCGGCGTCGGTCCACTCCTTGTGGCCGATGACGGAGGCCGAACTCCAGCCGTGGGCACGGCAGATGGCGGCCGAGGCGCGTTCGATCGCCGCCAGCTGGGCATCGGGCCACGGGTCGGAGCCGTCGCCGAGGTTGACGCACTCGAAGCCGTAGAAGCGGGTGTTGCCGTCGGCGTCGTTCCGGGTGGGGCGGGGCAGGGCCGACTCGCTGACGACGGCGGCCAGGACGGCGCTGTCGCCGCTGCCCGCGTGGTTGGCGCGGCCGTTGCCGACGAGGTGGACGGTGCCGTCCTTGTCGATGACGCCGTGGCACAGCGGGCCGGGGAGCGCGGCGTAGCCGTCGTGGCAGAGGGCGACGGGAGGCATCGGTGCCGCTGGTGACGGTGTGATGGATCATCACTCCGTTCACGGGGCCCCAGGGGCCCTTGTGGTTGCGGTTGTGCTCGCGCCAGTCGCCGTACTCGACGACGCGCAGCCCCTCGGCGCGGAGGGCGGTCACGAGGCGGTCGGCGGTCAGGGGTGTTGCCATGGAGGTTCTTCCTTCGGGTGCTGTCGCCGGGGCTCTCGTACGCCTTCGGGCATACGAGAGCCCCGGGCCGAAACAGCTCGGGGCGGGCAGGAGTCGACGGTCGGGGGCTCAGGCCACCGTCGGTCTCGGTCACTTGGCCGCGCGGGACGACGAACCGGTAGCGGATCTCCGCGCCGTCGGTGAACTCCAAGCCGAGGGCCCGCTCCTCGATCAGGGCCTCATCGGTGATGCCGAAGGTGTACGTGCCGGAGTCCGGGGCCGTCTCGGCGACCGCGCCGTTCCCGTAGAAGAACGGCAGGGTGTTCTCGTTCAGCTGCAGCATGCCGAACTTCAGTGTGAGATCGGCTCGTTGTAGATGTAGCGGGCGGCGCCGACCGACTGCCAGGTGTCGACCTTGACGGTCTTGCCCTTGCGCCCGAACTTGACGCCCTCGGGGGCGGTGTAGCCGAGGTCGACCCAGTCGGCGCCCCACCCGGTGGCGGTATCGGCGGGCGCGGCCGTGCCGACCTCGGCGACCAGGACGCGGCCGGTGCCGGCGACGCGGATCTCGTTCGGGTTGATTCCGGACATGGAGATGCTCCTTCGGTTCGGTGGAACTCGGTGAGAAGAGGAGGAGACGAAGAGGAAAGAGGCGGAGTCGATACGGGAAACGGCCCCGCCGTAAGGCAGGGCCGCGCGGAAGGGAAGCGGTGAAGAAGTGAAGCAGTGAAGAAGAGGTGAAGCGGTGAGTCAGGCCGTCGGAGAGTCAGGCCGTCGGGCGGATGAAGAGCCGCACCCTGGTCAGGTAGCGGTTCCCGGCCGGCCTGTTGTAGTCGGGCAGCCAGCGCGCGGCTTCCTCCTCGACCACGTCGGTGACGACGGCGGTCCCGTACGCGGTGCCGCGCAGTTGGAAGAGCGCGGCCCGGGCGGAGAGGGAGATGGTGTGCGCGGCGGTCTTGTCCGGGCTGTAGCTCTCCAACTCGGCGATGGGCTGGTCGAGATGGAGGTCGTCGACCCAGGCGCCGCCGACTCGGGAGACGAGCACCGCCGGGTCGAGGTCGGACGAGGGGGAGGGGAAGGGAGGGGAGGGAGAGAGGGGAAGAGGGAGCGGTTCGCGCGCTGGGTCGAGGGGCTGATGCGCGAACGCGGCTACGACATCGACAGCCCGCGCGGCGGGGGGAGGTCCCGGCTCGCGGAGGACGCGGGAGTGCACCGGGCGGCCGTGACCCGACTGCTGCAGCGGCAGAGCGTGCCGGACCTGGAGACCATGCGGGCGCTGGCGCGGGTGCTGGGTGTGGGGTTGCGCGACATGCTGATCGAGTCCGGCAGGGTCACGGCGGAGGATCTGCCGCTGCCCTCCGGTGCCCGGCGGGCAGCCGCCCGGTCGCGCTCCGGCGCGGACGAGGCGGGCCGGGTCTCTCCTGAGGAGGCGGCCGGACTGCTCGGCATCCCGGAGAGTCACCGCCGGCAGTTCGTCGAGATGACCGAAATGATTCTCGTGGTGAGCGGCGCACACTCCGGCGCCCGCCCCGGTGCGCGCTCCGGCGGAGGTGTGCTCCCGGGCGGAGGCGAGGGGGAGGAGGGCGGCGGTGGCGGGAAGAGTGGCTCCGTACTGGGGCGTAGCGGGTAAAGCGGGCGCCAGGGTCGGCGGGATTCGCGGCGGGGCATGTGTTTTGACCGGAGTCAATGAGG